>NZ_CDWRCK010000046.1:0-10450 GCF_977927595.1 Frankia sp. CcWB3 | reverse complement strand
GTCCCCATGGTCCTGATCCCGTTGAGCAGCGGTCCGAGGAATTTCGGAGTTTTCTTCTGATCGGAGCGGTCGCATGACGTCCGGCGGTACAGGCGAAGGCAGTATTATCCTGGCCTTCAACCCCAATCCACTCGATGCAATCAAGGGTGCGATATCGGGGAGTGCGGATGCGTACTTCAACTCGATGGGCAAGGCCTTCTGCGGCATGGCGGCTGACCTGTCCAGCTCCGTATTCAGCTTCGCGGCGCAGAAGACGACCATCGACCTGAACGCCGACTACGTCGTCCAGAACTACAACATCGCGTTCGGGGTGGCGGTACTGATCGTCACCGGCCTGTTCATCTGCGCCTGCATCATGGGCGCCGTACGCGGTGATCCTCACATCTTCGCACGCGCGCTAGCCTCCACCGGCACCGCGATCCTCGGCTCATTCGTCGCACTCACCCTGCTGCAGATGGTGCTCACTGCCTCGGACGGGATCGCCGACGCCTTCGGTGACGGGAAGCCACTCGGCTCGGCCCTGGTAGCCCAACTGCGGGCTCTACCGGAGCAGGGGAACTTCGCACTCGGCATCGTCCTGTCGCTGCTGGTGGCGTTGTTCTCGTTTGCGCTCTTCGTGGTGCTGTACATCCGCAAGGTTGCGATCATCGTGATGGCGGTGTTCATCCCGGTGTATCTGGCCGGGCAGCCGACGATGTCCACGAGCGCCTGGATCAAGCGGGCGACCGAGATCCTCTTGGCGCTGATTTTCGCGAAGCCGGTTATTTACGCGATTTTCACGCTCGGTGCCGGTGTGGCAAGCGACTCGAGCGGCTCCACAGTCGATCAGACACTGACGATCCTCGGCGGGGCCGTGGTGATGATTGCGGCGGTGTTCGCCCCCTTCGTCCTGCTGCACCTGATGGGATTCGCCGACATCCACCTGATGCGCGCCGTCGGTTCAGCAGGTCGGCGCAGTGCGGCGTCGTTCGGCCAAGGGGCGGGTGCGTTGCTGGGATCGACGTCGCGGGAGACTTTCCGCGGAATCGGTGCACGGCTGCAGACCCGCAATCGCGGCATGCTCGGCGACGCCGGTGGCGCCGGTGGCGCCGGCAGCTTTGGCGCCGAGCCCGCGCTGCCCCGGCCGGCCGCGCTACGGACCGGTCGTGGCAGTGGCCTCGGCGCTCCGGCGGGCACGTCCTCCCGGACGGGTGCCGCCACGGCCGCGGTGCGCGGCTCGACGGCCGGCCGGCCCCGGGCCGGCGGTGGCAGTACCCGGCAACCGGCAAGAGCCGCCACCCCCACCAGGGCGACGGTCACGGTCGGCAGCAATTCCAGGCCGGTCGGCGCCACGAGGACGATGCGCCCGGGTTCCGTCACGGGCGGGGCACGCGGGCCCGGTCAGGCCACGACGCGGGTACCCGTGCCCCCGTCGGCGTCCCGGCCTCCGAAGATGACGGCGGCGGTGCCGCCGTCCCGCACCGGCGGCACGTGAGTAGTTGAGTGGCGAGGTAGCGAGGTAGCGAGGTAGCCGATGATCGCGGAACGCAGTTACCGCTTCGGACCGCTGGAACGCGGCGGAGTCATGCTGGGCATGCGCTGGCCGCAGCTCGGCCTGATGATCGGCGTGATGCTGTGCGTGCTCGGGGCACTTCGCTCTCCACTCCTGTTCATCCCACTCTGGGTACTGATGGGAGTAATGCTCCTATTTGTTGCGTTCGTCCGGGTGGAGGATCGTAATCTCGACCAGTGGGTGCCGATCC
Source organism: Frankia sp. CcWB3 (assembly GCF_977927595.1). Lineage (NCBI taxonomy): Bacteria > Bacillati > Actinomycetota > Actinomycetes > Frankiales > Frankiaceae > Frankia > Frankia sp. CcWB3. The sequence goes on along the minus strand of NZ_CDWRCK010000046.1, from coordinate 8,708 downwards.
TCTTCGGCTTCACGATGCAGAAGGTGACGGGCGAAACGGTGTTCCGTGGCGCGTTCTTCCGGCTGGGTGCCGGGGAGGACCAGCTCAGCCGAACGGTCCTTCCGGGGCCGCTGTCGTCGCTGGTGATGTTGTCCGTACCGGTCGGCGGCGGCCGGTACGTGGCGGTGGTAAAGGATGCCAAGCAGCAGACCTACACCGCCGTCCTGCAGGTGCAGGGTAGCCAGTTCGCCCTGCTGGAGTCCGGTGACCAGCAGGCCAGGGTGGACGCCTGGGGGGAACTGCTGGCCGGGCTGACCGCCGGGGGCGGCAAACTGTCGCGCATCCAGTGGTTGGAACGCACGCTGCCCGACTCCGGCGACCAGCTTCAGCGGCACTGGCGGGTCCGCGGGCATCACGACGACTCTTGGGCCGCCGACGCCTACCAGCAGGTCATCGACGCGGCGGGCCCGGTGGCGCAGAGACACGAGACCTACCTCTCGTTTCAGCTTCGGGCCAGGGACGCCCGGCGCGCGATCCAGCGGGCCGGGGGCGGTGACCAGGCGGCCTGCGCCGTCCTGCTCGGCGAACTGCGCACGATGGAGGCGGCTCTCGCCCGTGCGTCCATCAACACGGTCGGATGGCTGCCGCCACGGGCGCTCGCCGCGGTCATCCGCACCACCTACGATCCGTACTCGATCGAGATGATTGACGCGCGGGGTGGTGCGAGTACGGACCTCGCCGGGGGCCTGAAGGGGTTGGCGTCCGGCATCGACCCGGCGGTCGCGGGCCCGGTCCGGACCGTCACCGCCTGGGACCACTACCGCACCGACTCCGGCTTCCACACGACATACTGGATCAATGGCTGGCCGCGTGTGCCCTCCCCTGCCGCGTTCCTCGCTCCGCTGCTGATGGAGACGACCTGTCGGCGGACGGTTTCACTGGTGGTCGAGCCGCTGCCTGGCCGGAAGGCGGAGAAGGCGGTAAACCGACGGCGGATGGCACACCTCGGTGAACAGCAGATGCGGGACAAGGTCGGGAAGGTCACCACCCAGCGCGACGTGGCTGAGGCCGACGAGGTCGAACGCCGCGAGCAGGAGCTGATCGCCGGATTCGGCGCCTTCCGCTTCCACGGCTTCGTCACGGTCTCCGCCGACGACCTCGACGGGCTCGCCGATGCCTGCGGTGAGGCCGAAACGCTGGCCTCACGCAGCCGGTTGGAGATGGTGCGTCTCGTCGGCGAGCAGGATCAGGGCTTCAGCGTCGGAGCACTACCGTTGGCGGTGGGGGTTTCTTGAGCTCAGCACACGACGACGCCTCGGCCCGCGGGTACCCGGTCCCGACCGGCGGATACCCGACCGGCGGCTATGCGGGCAACGGCCATGCGGTGGGCGGTTACGTGCCGGCTGGCTATCCGGCCGGTGGAGCCGTGGCCGGTCGCCCCGAGCGTGCCGACAGCAGCCCCGGCGGCCCGGGCGGCCCCGGCGACGAGGGCGTCGACGGCGACTTCGACGACTTCGGCGACGACGACTTCGGCGACGGCGACTTCGACGACCCGCCCAGCTACGACGAGGCCGGTTACGACCCCGACGGCTACGAGGCGGCGGCCTACGAGGCCACGTCCCACGACCCGGGACGCGACGCCGAGGGCTATGTGGACCTCGGCGGCGGTCCGCGGCGGCAGCGCGAGGGACACATAGCCGCGGAGCCCCCCCGGCGCAGCCGGCGCACGGAACGGGCCGCGGCGGCCACCGAGAAGGCGGCGATGCGCCGGGCCCAGCTAGCCCTGCGCCGGGGCGCACAGCCGCCGCGGCTGTTCGGGCCGTTCGGCGGGCGGACGTTCCACAAGCTGCGGCTTCCCGCGCACATGGAGACGACGGCACAGATCGCCGGCATCTACCCGTTCGTCGTCGACTCCGGCTTGGCCGCGCCCGGCATGTACATCGGTCGGCACGTTTGGTCGGGGAACTCGTTCGACTTCGACGTCTTCGAGCTGTACCGCCAGCAGGTCATCGAGAATCCGAACTTCGCCGTGTTCGGCGCGGTCGGCTCCCGCAAGTCGGCGCTGCTGAAGACGCTGATCTCGCGGGGGGCGGCATTCGGCTACCAGGCCGCCGTACCCTGTGACCCGAAGGGCGAGTACACGCGGCTGGCTCGGCGCCTCGGCTGTGAGCCCACCTACATCGGGCCCGGCATGGCCACCCGGCTGAACCCGCTCGACGCCCCACCTCGTCCGATGGGCATCGCCGACGAGGACTGGGCCCGTGAGGTGAAGCGGGCTCGTTCGGCACTCCTGTCGTCCCTGATCGAGACGGCGAAGGGGGTACCGCTCACCCCGGCCGAGCACACCGCGGTCGACCTGGCTCTCGACGTCGTGACCCGGCAGATCACCGGGGCGTCCCCGGACCGGTGGGCAACCCCGCTCCTGCCGCACGTGCTGGAGGCGATGACGGATCCGACCGAGGAGGACTGTGTCAACCTCCCGATGACCGCGACCGAGCTGCGCGACGCCTCCCGGGATGCCACGCTGACCCTGCGCCGGCTCACGCACGGCGCGCTGGGCGGTCTGTTCGACGGGCCTACCACCTCCCCGCTGGACTTCGACCGTCCGATCGCCGTGCTGAACCTGGAGCGGGTCCAGGGCAGCGATGAGATGATCGCCCTGATCATGACCTGCGCGCAGGCGTGGATGGAAGCGGCACTCATGCGCCAGGACGGCGTGCAGCGCTACGTCGTCTACGACGAGTGCTGGCGGCTGATGCGGTTCGCCGGCCTCGTCCGCCGGCTGTCCGCCCAGCAGAAGCTCGCCCGGCAGTGGGGATGCGCGAACGCGATCGTTGCCCACCGTATCTCCGACCTGCTGTCCGCCTCGCCGGACTCGGTGGAGATCGCCAAGGGCCTGCTCGCCGAGACCGCGATCCGGATCCTCTACAAGCAGGCGTCCGATCAGATCGCCGACACGCAGGCCGCGCTCGGGCTCACCGATGTCGCCGCCGACCTGCTCCCCAGGCTCGACCCGGGCTACGCCCTGTGGCTGATCGGCGCCCGCGCCTTCTACGTCGAGCACGTCGTCGGCGACCTGGAGATCCCCGTGGTGCTCAACGGCTCGAAGATGCACGGCGAGGTCGACGACACCAACCTGACCCCCGACGATCTGGATCCGGCCGAGCTGGACCCGTCGGATCTCGGTCCCGGCCGGCTGCGCCGGATGGCCGACGAACTCCTCGACAACCGGGAACTCGAGAGCGGGGAGCTCGGGAGCGGGGAGCTCGTCGACGGCCCGGCCGTCCCACGGGCCGCCGGCCTCACGGGCGGGTTCGGTTACCCGCCCGTGGAGCCCAGCCCCAGCTCCACCAGCTGACGATCCCCGGGCGGCGCGCCGAGGGCGCGGCACCTGAGGACCTCGACGCGCCGGCAGGGCGGCCCCGTCAGCGTTGGAAGGTCACCCGCAGCACGGCCCGGGCGAGGGTGTGGAAGGTGAGGTTGAAGCCGACGACGGCCGGTGAGACCTCGTCGTTGATCTCTAGTTCCGGAACGTCGACCGCGTGGACGGTGAAGATGTACCGGTGCGGTACGTCGCCCTGCGGCGGCGCGGCCCCGCCATACGCCTTGGAGCCCCAGTCGCTGCGCACGTGATACGCGCCGACGGGCAGGCCGGTGAAGTCGCCGCTGCCCGCGCCGCGGGGAAGCTCGGTCACCGCCGCGGGGATGCCCACCAGGACCCAGTGCCAGAATCCGCTGCCGGTGGGCGCGTCCGGGTCGTAGCAGGTGACGACGAAACTCCTGGTCTCGGCGGGCTGACCGAACCAGGCCAGCTGTGGGGAGATGTCGGCACCCCCGGCGCTGGTGTGCACCTGATCGGACGGAACGACTCCACCGTCGACGAGGTCCGTACTGGTCACGGTGAACAGCGGTTTGGCGGGCAGCACGTCGAACGGGTCGGGGGGTGTACCGCGGTCGAGCAGGGACATCTACCATTCCTTCCGTTACGCCATTCGATGACATTCCCGAGACGGAACCGTCACCTGCCGGCTCTACGCTTCTCCGCGATGAAACCTCACCCGGAGGTGCGCCGGGCCGTCGGCATGCGGTTCCAGACAACCTGGTGAGGTCCCGGTGAGACTGGTCACCGCCATCCTGCGTCCACATCGCATCGATGACGTACGCACCGCCCTTGAGACCTTCGGTATTCAGGGTATGACGGTCAGCCAGGTGACCGGATTCGGCATCGAACTGTGGCGTACCCAGACATATCGCGGGCAGACCTTCCACGATGAGTCGGTGAGCGCCGTGCGGGTCGAATGCGTCGTCGCGGACTCCGACGTCGAGGACGTCATCGAGGTGATCCGGAGATCGGGCGGATCGGCGGCCAGCGGAGCCGGCAAGATCTGGGTTCTTCCTGTTGACGCCCCCGCCCGCGTCCGCACGGGGGAACGCGGACCGGACGCCTTGTGAGTGCGGACGCCTCGTGAGTCCGGCGGCGCCCCGGCTGCACCGAGGGCGACCTGGCTACGGCGACCCCGACCAGCAGACTGCACCGACCGTGACCAGCTCGGTTGCCGCGATCTCTCGATGGCCCCCCAAGGCCACAACACCACCCACCAATAGTGAGATGATCGTCATACAAACGATGCTTTCGGTGTGCGACCAGCGACTGTTCCCACCTTTGGGTGACGAGGAGAGGCGACAATGACCCGTTGACCCGATACGGTTGACGGGTCCCGGCGGGCGTCCCGCCGACTCCCCCCGTATCGGTGCGGAGCCCGCCGGGACCCGTCCTCGCGACTTGGCCGCATCACAGGTAACCGTCGCGCGGCCGCGATGACCACCGGGGTATCCCAATCAGCCCCGGTCAGTCCTGATCAGTCTCGCTCAGTCCCGGGGTCTGACGTTGATGAGCAGCCGAGTGACGCCCGCCGCCGCGGCGTGGCCGTACCGCGAAGGTCGCAGCCTCCTCGGCGACCGGGGCACTCCTGCCGAATTCAGCGGAGCCTTCCCGCACGGCACCGTTCCTGGCCCGCTTCCTACGGTGGGCCCGGAGGAATTCGAAAGCGATGGGAAGCACCGAGACGGCGACAATTAGAATCAACATCGGCTCAATGTTGTTCCGTACAAAATCTATCTTACCGAGGTAAAAACCCAGAACCGTGAGGCCGCAACCCCAGACCACCCCGCCCACAATGTTGTAGGTGATGAAGATGCGGTAGTTCATCCGGCTCACGCCGGCGATGACCGGAGTGAAGGTGCGGACCACGGGAACAAACCGCGCCAGGATGATGGACCGCGGCCCGTATTTCTCGAAGAACTCGTGCGACTGCTCGACGTACTCCTGTTTGAACAGCCGCGAGTCGGGGCGTCGGAACAACGCCGGACCGGCTCTTCGACCGATCAGGTAGCCGACTTGGTCGCCAGCCACCGCGGCGAGCCCGATCAGGACAGCCGCCACCGGCAGCGGGGTGGAAAGCTCGTCGCGGGCGATCAACATACCCACGGTGAACAGCACGGAGTCACCCGGGAGGAAGAACCCGACCAGTAGGCCGGACTCCACGAAGACGATCAACAGAACGACAGCCAGGCCCGCTTTGGCCAGGCTGTCCGCGCTGAGGACGCCAGGGCCGAGAGCGAGGGTGTTCGACGCGAATGCATTCACTATCGCGGGCCTCCGACAGGCTTCGACGACGGGTTGGACACGTCCGTGAGACCGCGGCAACCATCGAGGGACCGCTACCGCACCCGCCTGAGGACACCGTAAGGGTATCGAGCGATCTTCCGTCTCCCACCGGGCACCCGCAAGAGTGGCTCCACGGCGTCCCGGGCACGTCCCGGGCACGTCCCGGGCACGTCCCGGCAGGTTGCGGCAGGTCCGGTTACGCCCGGTACGTCCCTCATGGGTGCCCGATCATAGGTGCCCGAATCGTCCAGCGAAGCGATCCACCGCCAGTCAAGATCCGGCCGGCCCAGGCGGACCGCCGACGCGATGGCCGGATGTGCCTCATTAGGCTTAATTCGTGCATTATCGGCGGCCAAGCTTGGATCAGCAGCCTGTTGTCCCGAATGATCCGAGTGGCCCGCCGGCCTGGCCGGATGCGTTAACACCACGCCCCCGCGCTCCCGGCCGACGCAGTCAGCGCAGTCAGGGAGGCCGACACGACCGGCTGCGGGGGCCACCCCTGCCGGGGCGCACCGATGCCCCTCCCGTCCGGTCCGTACCCCGCTGCTCGCGGTCCGGCTCCTGCTCGGGCTGCTGCCCCTCGCGGCCTGCGGAAAGCGGGCTGGCGGCGACGACGGATCATCCCCCGCGATCAGTGCCGGCGGACCCGATGAGCGAGGTGCATCGTTACCACCGGGAACCCGCGGGGAAATTCTGTCCAGTCAGGTGGTCGCGCCGGCCCCGACTGGTATCCGGGCGTGGCGGGTGATGTACCGGTCCCACGCGACGCCGGGCGTCGACATTCCGGTGTCCGGGATAATCCTGGCTCCGGAGGAGAACGTTCCGGTTCCGCCGGGCGGCCGAAAAATCGTCGCGTTCGGGCATGGCACCACGGGCCTCAAGGATGCCTGTGCACCGTCGGCGGCACGACCCGCGCTGATCGCCGCCGCCTCGACTTTTCCGCTCGTCCGAGCCGGTTATGTCGTGGCCCTCACAGACTATCCGGGACTGGGGAGTCCCGGCGAACACGCGATCTACGTTGCCGAGCCGGAGGGCAGGGCCGTGCTTGACGCGGCACGCGCCGCCGCTGCCCTCAAGGCGACCGGTGCCGGTCGCGACATCGTCCTCTGGGGCTATTCGCAGGGCGGCCAGGCGGTGTTAGCCGCCGGAGCGATTGCCGCCGCCTACGCACCCGAGCTACGGATCCGGGGAGTCGTCGCAACCGCCCCCCTGGCCGACCTGCCGGCGTCCCTCGCCACCTTGCAGCACAATACCGACGGGGTCGCCTATGTCCTGCTGGCGATAATCGGGCTGTCCGTCGAGGACCGGACGATCAACCTGGACCGGGTGCTCACCCCGACCGGCCGGCGACTGCTGTCGATCGCCCGCGACCGTTGCGCCACCGACCTCACCAGGGCGAGCATCGGTACGTCCGTCGACACCGCCTTTACCGTCAATCCTCTGGATCATCAGCCCTTCGCAGCCGGATTCGCCCGGCAGCGAGAGGTGGCCCTGCGGAAGATGGCTCCGACCCTCGTTCTCCAGGGTGACCTCGACCTGGTGATCCGACGCACGGTGACCGACGGCGTGGTCACCGGGCTGTGCCGGAAGGGCACGACCGTGAACTACCGGCGTTACCCCGGCGCGGACCACGGCACCGTCCTCGGCGCATCGATGGCCGACCTCACCGCCTGGGTCGCGCAGCGCTTCGCCCCGTACCCGCCGCCGGTCACCGACATCTGCGAGATGCGCGCAGCCCGGTTCGGATAACCCGTCCCCGGCTAAACGGGCCCGTCGCCAGCTCACGGCTGTCCCCGGCTCACGGTAGGGTCTGTGGACAACCGTGCGCCCGAGCACACCCTGCCCATCGGTGGTTTGTTGTGATTGTTTGATCATGTATGGGCGGCCGGGGAATTGTCTGGCTGTGTCGGGTAGGGAAGGAGCGGTTCGGCCGCGGAGGTGATCGTGATGACAGAGCCGCTGCCGTGCCCGCCGGCTCCGGCGCCGGTGGAGGCGTACGCGTCCCGGTTGGATGGCCTGTTCGCCTCCCGGGCGCAGCGGCGGGCGTTCCGGGACTACCTGGTCGGTCTGCTGCTGCCGCGGGACCGGAACAAGACGCTGACCTGTCTGGCCGGGGCGGAGCCGGTGGTGGGCGCGCAGCACCGGGAGGTCCAGCGGCTGCAGTGGTTTCTGTCCGAGTCGCCGTGGGACCACGAGAAAATCAACACTCGGCGGGTTGAGCTGCTCATGGCGGCGCCGGCCACCCGGCCTCATCCCGGCGGGGTACTGATCCTGGACGACTCCGGGGACCGCAAGAGCGGGCACGCCACCGCGGGCGTGTCCCGTCAGTACATCGGTTCCCGAGGCGGCCCGTACCGGATCGGCGGGCCACTGCGGCTGGTCGTGGCCACCACCGACCCGGCGACCCGGCCAACCACCAGCACCTGGTACCTGGCCACCACCCTGCCCCGCCCGGACCTGCCCACCACGGCGACGTCGGCGTTCTCACCCGCCAGCTACGACGAGATCATCCGCCTCTACGGGCTACGCGGCTGGGTCGAACAGGACTACAAGCAGGTCAAGCACGAACTGGGCTGGGCCGACTTCCAGGTCCGCTCCGCCACCGCGATCGCCCGCCGCTGGACCCTGGTGAACTGCGCGTTCAGCCTGTGCTGGCACGACACCCCCACCGAGCCACCCACACCCAGCCCAGCCCGCAACCGGTCCGCAGCGGCACACCGCCGTCCTGGCCGGTCAACCTCCGACAGGTCCGCGCCTGCCTGACCCCGCTGTGCCTCCTGCTACGCCTCTGGCAGGCCTGGACCACCGCCCCGATGCCCCACCCACTCCGCGAACTGACCGACACGCTCGCCGCCGGACACCGGCTCCGCCTCTACCTACCCCCATAGATCACGGATCACGAACTGCCGATCACAACAAACCACCGCCATCCATGGGGACCGCCAGTTGACATCCTCCCCCGCGTGAACGCGAGGGATTCCCGGCGGCGGTCATGCCGCGTCCCGGGTGGTTGACGCTTCGCAGCCCGACGTAACCGCCGTGGCTCCACGTCCGTTCACGA
>NZ_CDWRCK010000045.1:10754-21303 GCF_977927595.1 Frankia sp. CcWB3 | reverse complement strand
GAGGGCGGCATCAACCGGCTCAAACGCCACCGGGCGGTCGCGACCAGCTACAACAAGCTAGCCGTCCGCTACGAAGCAACAGCCACCATCGCCGCGATCAACAAATGGCTGCCCCGATAAACTTCCCAAACAGGCCCTAGGCCGAGCCGGTCACAGGTCCAGGTCAGGTCCAGGTCCAGGTCCAGGTCCAGGTCGTTGATGATCCGGCTGAACAGCTCGGGCGTGACGGACGGCTGCGGACTGTCGACCGTGAGGCGGTTCATCGCCTCCAGGCAGACGTCCCATTCTTCCCTTTTATCCAAATAGGCAGTAAATATTCACATTGTTTTGTGATCCGGGCATGGCTATGGAGTCGAAATGAAACAACTTGCGCGTTTCGAACCCTCCACAGGCCTGTGACCTGCGATGATGCTCTCGATCACGTATTTGTTACTTCATTACGTCCCCTATGCGCCGCGCGGCCACTCGTCCAGGTAGCGCAACACCACGGTGAGGCTGTTACGCAGTTCCCGCCGCGGTGACCTCGCCGCCGGCACCGGGACCGCCGGCGGTCCCGTCGGCGGGGCGGTGCCGCGCGGGGATGTCAACCTGCTGGTTGCGCCGCACCATGTCGACGATCCGGTTCACCGGTCCCACCACGAACAGCTCGTCCCCGGGCCGGAGCCGGGTGTGGCGTCCCGGCCGGTAGTCCGGCCCGCCGCCGGGCGCCCCCTGGCCGTCCCGGTCCACGCCGCCGCCGGTGTCCGCGTTCGCGGCTGTGGTGATCACGGCGAGCACCCGGGTCCCGGTGGACAGCTCCCGCAGGGTCGGGCCGACCAGCCCGCCGCCGGCGTGGATGGTCATCCTGGCCACCAGGAACGGCGTGCGCTGCACGTAGAAAGTACTGATGACGTCGTAACCGAGCGCCGCGCCGACGAAATACGGCGTGGCCAGGGCGGACGCGCTGCGTGCCGTATGGATGCCGAAGCGCCGCTCGACCTCGTCGGCCATCGTGGTGTCGAAGATCCGCAGCACCACCCGCAGGTCGGGATAGTGCGTGTCCGGGTCGAACTCCCGCATCCGGCCGCGGGGCGCCCGCCGCCCCGCCGGGCGCCCCGCCGGGCGGCGCTGCGGGCCGCCCGCGCCCCCCGCAACTCCTCGTGCGCCTCCCGGGCCGACAGCACGGCCTCCAGGTTCGCGACGTCGTCGCTGGTGAGCACGGCGATCGTGGCGGCATGGGCGAGGCCGGCCTCCAGCAGCGTCGAGCGGACGGTGGCGTCCCCGATGATCACGGGCACCCCACGTTCACGGGCGACGGGCAGGTACCGGTTGTTCTCGTCACGCTCGATCACCACCACATGCCGGCCCGCGCGCACCAGGCCGTTCATCGTGGCGACCCCCACCGAGCCGAGCCCGCATAGGATGACATGGCCACGCACCGCTCCGGCCCGCCCGCGTCTCATCACCCGCTCCAACCGACGGCCGATGATGATGTTGGTAATGAACGCATAGACGACGGCGATCGACAGGGCGCCAAGCAGCATCAGTCCGATGCCGAACATCTGCAGCCACTCGTCGGCGGCGCCGAAGTTGAAGTCGCCGTAGCCGACCGTGGCCATCGTCGCGACCGTGAGGTAGAGCGCGTCCAGCGGGCCGAACTCGGCGGGTGCGGACTCATTGTGGCTGGCGTAGGTCAACCACAACACAACCGTACCGACCATCATGACCGTCAGTACGGCGGCGAGCGCGAACCGGAAGGGTGGGTCGAGCTCCCCACGGATCATCGAGACGATCTCCCGGAACCTGGCCACCGTACCCCGCCAGACCCCCCGAACCCCCCGGGGCTCGCCGGGATCGCCATGATCGGCCGAGCCGCCGGCCAGCGCGGCGAACAGCCGCGCGTCGTGCAGGCCCGCGACCGTCATGCCCCGCTCGTGGAACTCCGACAGCCGCCCGAGGAGCGTCAGCCGGTCGCCGGGGCGCAGCGAGACGTCGCGGGGCGGGCAGAGCTCGGGGAGGCGCGCCCCCGCGCGGCGCAGCGAGATCGGGGTCAGATCGCCATAGCGGGCCCGGAAGGCATGCCGGCCTATGATCGACTCCTCGATCACCGCGAAGACCTCGGCATCGGACCGTTCGTCCATCGGGAAGGCGTGCGTCACGTCCGAGCGGACGCACGCCTCGACGAAGCTCGGCCCCGCGAGCTCGGCCCGGTTCAGCACCCGGACCTGGCTGAGCGCGTCCGCGAGCTGGTCGCCGAGCTGGCGGTTACTGATGGCCACGACGAGCCGGACACCGGGGGCCGTCTCGGCCGCGACCATCGCTGTGCCCAGGTTGTCGAGGTCCGTCTCGTGACAGGACACGACCGCGAGCGCCGCGGCGATGCCGGCCTCGCGCAGCGCCCCGGCGCCACGGGTACTCTCCACCAGGACCCGCACGCCCCACCGCTCCACCCTGCGCCGGGTGGCGGGGGCGACCCGATCGTCGATAGCCACCACCGTCACACCCGACGCCCGGAGCTGTTCGGCGAGCGGAGCCCCAGGTTGCTCAGCCCGCAGACAATGACGTGACCCGACGGGTCGGAACCACCCGAACCACCGAAGGCACCTGAACCTCCCTGACCGTTGACGGTGCCATTGCCTCCGGTCGCGCCGGAACTTCCAGAACCCGCTGCCATGCCACCCCCTCCAGCACGCCGGACCGGTCCCGTCCCACTCATGCCTCGACCGGACCATCCTCAACCGAATCGGTCCGGGGCCGATCAACACCGCTCGGCACGCCGTGGCGCCGCAGCGCCGTGGGCACCTGGCCGGTCCTCGCCGGACCCGGCCGGGATCGGGCGCGCCACGGGAGGAACAGGCACCGCGCTGACCTGGGGTATGGGGATTCGTCCGCGGCCGCCAGTTTCTCATGCCGGCCCGCGGCGACGGCCAGGCACGGACCCGGTGGGCGGATCCGTCGCCTCCGATAGTCTTTTCCGACGGTGAGTGGCAAAACGGTTCGGATTCGGCTAAACAGGCAGGGCGGAGAGCGACAGCGAAGGCGAACGAAACTACTCTGGGTGAACTCCTCCAGGGTCAGTGCCAGTATGTCGTCCCGTTGTATCAACGCCCCTACAGCTGGGAACGCGCCAACCTGCGGCAACTCTGGGCCGACATCACGAGCGTGGCCGCCGCCGGTCCAGCGGCAACGCACTTCCTGGGTTCGCTGGTTCTCGCGCCGAGCCCGTCGACGACGCCAGCCGGAGTGGCGATCTGGCTGGTGGTGGACGGTCAGCAACGGCTGACGGCGCTGAGCATCCTGCTCTGCGCGATCCGCGATCATGTCCGAGATGACGATCAGATGCTCGCGGCGAAGATCGACGATCTGTACCTCATGAACAGGTACGCGGCCGGAACCGAACGTTACACTCTGCTACCGACGCGAGCCGACCGGACCGCCTGGACCGCTCTCGTCGAGCGGTCGCCGGAGGCAGGAGGCCGGGCCGGGATTGGCGACGCATACCAGTTCTTCCGCAAGGAACTCGCCGCGTTGCGCGACGCCGACGACCCGCTGGATGCAGCACTGATCGAGCAGACCATGGTCGGTCAGCTCGCAATCGTGGAGATCGCGCGCATGTCGACGACGACGTCTACCGCATCTCGCTCAACCACACCGGCCGCCGGCTCACCCAGGCGGACCTGCTGTTCAGCCGGATTCTCGATCCGGACCGGGAGGAGGACCCGGTCCTGCGGCAGGCCCTACACCGGCTGCGCCGGTGGGGGGGCGGACGTCGTCCGGCCGACCGTCCTACACGTGCTGATCGCGCATGCGAATGACCGTCTCGACGCCACCGAGGCCGCCGCGGCACTCCGGGTGGTGGAGAGCTACCTGGTGCGGCGGATGCTGGTCGGCATCGCGAGCGCCAACAGCAACCGCATCCTCATGTCGCTCGTCAAGGAGCTCGGCGACCAGACGCCGACCGCCGCCGCGATCACGCGGGTTCTCTCCGGCCCGCGTAAGAAGTTCCCGACCGATCAGCTTGTGAAGGAAGCCGTCCTGCTCAATCCCTTCTACTGGACCGGGCGCGGCCCTCAGCGCACCTATGTGTTGCGCGGCCTGGAAGAGGACTACGAGCATCTCGAACCGGTCGACTGGGGCGTGAAGCTGACGGTTGAACACATCCTCCCCCAGTCATTGTCGAGACCGGGATGGAAAGCGGTTCTCGACGCCGATGCCCACGAGGGTGAGACGCGCGACGAGCTGCACCGCAGGCTCGTCCATACTCTGGGCAATCTGACGCTCACCGCCTACAATCCGAAACTCGCCGACCACGAGTTCACCGAGAAGAAGAAGCTGCTGGCCGACAGCGGGCTGGCGATGAACCGAGAAATCGCCGGTCAGGACAGGTGGGGTCGGGAGGAGATCCAAAATCGCGGCCGGGCGCTCGCCGAGCGGATCGTGAAGATCTGGCCCGGCCCGGACGAGTCCGTGGTCCCGCCACCCCAGGACCAGCGATGGACCCTGATGATCCGGGTACTGGCTGCGATCCCACCCGGCCGCTGGACCAGTTACTCCGACGTCGCGGAGGTGATCGGGTCCCACGCCGTCGCGGTGGGAGCCAAGCTGGCCAGCGCCCGGATCTCCAACGCCCACCGCGTCCTGCTCCTGAACGGTTCCATCTCCCCGGACTTCCGCTGGCCCGATCCGGAACGCACCGACGATCCACGGGAGATCCTGGCCGCCGAGGGTGTCATTCTCAGCAGGTCGGGCCGGGCACTGGCCCGCCAACGCATGACCGCCGCCGAACTCGCCGCCGCCGCCGAACTCGAAGCCCCGGAAGAGAGCCAGGGAGCCGCCGCCGGAACCAAAGAACGTCTGTTGGCCGCCCCGGCCGCTCGGTCCGCCGTGGGGCTCGCGGTCAGCCTGTGGCCATCAGAGCGGCGTGCGGCGGCGCCCACGGACGATGCGAACTCCGGCCTCTCCTACCAGGACCGGGTCCGGGGCTGCCTGCTGGGCGGGGCGTTGGGAGACGCGCTCGGTGCGGCAATCGAATTCCAGTCGCTTGACGAGATCCGACGGGAGTACGGGACGGCGGGGGTCATCGGCCTCACGGCCGCCTACGGGGTACACGCTCCGTTTACAGATGACACCCAGATGACGCTGTTTACCGTGGAGGGTCTGATCCGGGCCTCGGTCCGCAGCCGCTCCCGGGGCATCGCCGATCCGCCCGCGGTGCTGTGGCGCGCCTACCAGCGTTGGCTCACGACGCAGCGGCGGACCGGTCCGGCCGCCGGGGAGATGGACGGCTGGTTGGCGGCGCAGCAGCTGATGTATGCCCGGCGCGCTCCGGGGAACGCCTGCCTGTCCGGGCTGGGGCGCCCCGAGACGGGCACGCTCGCGCGGCCGGCGAACCCCGACAGCAAGGGGTGCGGGGCGGTGATGCGCTCGGCCCCGTTCGGGCTGCTCCAGCGGGGCCCGGAAACCTCCTTTGACCATGCGGTCGAATGCGCCGTGTTCACCCACGGTCATCCCTCCGGGTACCTCGCCGCAGGCGCGTTCGCGTGGATCGTCGCCGCGATGGTGGACGGCGCGAGCATCACCCAGGCCACCGCATCGGCCCTCGGCCGCCTGTCGGCCGAACGCGACGGCAAGGAAGTGGCCAGAGCTCTGCGGGCGGCTCTCGGAACGGCAGCGGACGGTGCGCCCACAGCGGAACGCGTGGAATCGCTGGACGCCGGCTGGGTCGCCGAGGAGGCGCTGGCGATCGCGGTGTACTGCGCGGTGGCGGCGCCCGACGATCCGCAGACGGCGCTGCTCGCGGCGGTCAACCACTCCGGCGACAGCGACTCGACCGGCGCGATCTGCGGGAACCTCGTTGGCGCCGCCCTGGGTGAGCCGGCACTGCCGGCAGCCTGGCTGAAGGAGCTGGCGGGCTATGAGCTGGTCGGGCAGGTCGCGGACGATCTGGTAACCGAGATCGAGAACACCGCGACCGTCTCCGACGCCTCCGGCGCGGCCACCCCGGCCTGGTCCACCCGCTACCCCGGGAGCTGAGCTCACGCACATCAGATCTCCCATCGGTTCGAGCCGTGCCGGCGCTCCGTGGTGCTTCCGGCTCACCTGCTCGGGGGGACGTTAACCCGACCGTCCCCCTGCCGAAGGTCCCTTTCGGCCACCCGGGACGGCGAGGTGAGCTGGGCGGCGAGGTGAGTTACATGAAGGTGCGGATAACAACGGGCCGGCGATGGATCGGGGCGGTGGCGCTGCTGGCGGGCGCGCTGCTCGTGCTGCTGGGATGTGGCGGCGGTGCCGGTGGCGGCGGCTCCACCGACATCACCACGTCGAAGCCATCGGTGTCCGGCACCTCGCCGGCGCCTTCTCCGTCCGTGTCCTCCCGCTCGCCGGGTGGACCGGTGGTGACGTCGCCTTCCACAACCGCGACGCCGCGGGAGCCGGTCTGGTCGAGCGAACCGCGCCGCGTCGAGCATCCGCTGTACGGTAACGCGACGGTCGTCGCAGTGCGCAGCGCGCACAACGTCGCCGGCGGGATGGCTTTCGATCGGCTGACGATCGAGCTCCAAGGGCAGATCCCTGGCTACGAGGTGCGTTACGTGGCCGAGGTGCTGTCGCCAGGCGAGGGCGTTGCGGTCCCGCTCCGGGGGCAGGCGTTCCTGGAAGTGGTGTTGTTCCCGGCCGTGGCCCACGATGAGACCGGCAGGTCGACGCTGCGCACACCGCAGGCCGGCGGCGGGCTTCCCGCGCTTGTCCAGTATCGGATGACCGGCGACTACGAGGGATACGTCCATTTCGGCCTGGGGGTCGACGATCGGGTCGGCTTCCGGGTGCTCGAACTGTCGAACCCGTCGCGTGTGGTGATCGACCTCGCCGCCTGAGGTCTGCCGGTGAAGTCTGCCGGCGAGGTCTGCCGGCCGGCCTCGGCCCGTGACCTGTCGCGCTTCCCTGGCGCGGGCAGTTCCCTCTTTGCCGTCGCCGGTCATCGAGCCACACCGCGCCGCACCCCGAAAACCCAGCACAACAGCATGATCAACTTAGGCTGCCCGGCACTGGCCCGGGAACGGCCCGTTCGGCATCGGGGGTCAGGACCTTCCGCACCCGCTGTCAGGACTGGCGCGATATGGGATGCTTGGCCTCGGCAGAGAAACATACGTGCCGGTCGGGGCACGTCGGAAGGCGTGCCCGCCCTGTGGAGACCGGGAGGCTGTCATGACGTACGTCCCACCTGGAAAACCAGGCAGTATCGTCCATGTTACGGACCGGTACGAGAACTTCATCGGCGGAAAGTGGCTGCCGCCGCGGGCCGGTAAATATTCGACCAACCTTAGCCCGGCCACGGCGCAGCCGATCTGTGAAATACCGCGGTCGGCGGCGGAGGATGTCGAGGACGCCCTGGACGCAGCGCACGCCGCCGCCGGCTCCTGGGCCGCCGCGTCCCCGGCGGAGCGGGCCGAGGTGCTGACCGCGGTGGCGGATGCGATCGACGCCAACCGGGAGATGCTCGCGGTCACGGAGAGCTGGGAGAACGGCAAGCCGGTGCGGGAGACGCTGGCTGCCGACATCCCGCTGGCCGCCGACCACTTCCGGTACTTCGCCGCGGCGGCGCGCACCCTGGAGGGGTCGATCTCCGAGATCGACGGCAAGACCTACGCCTATCACTTCCACGAGCCGCTCGGGGTGGTCGGGCAGATCATCCCCTTCAACTTCCCGCTGCTGATGGCGGCGTGGAAGCTGGCGCCCGCGCTGGCCGCGGGTAACTGCTCGGTGATCAAGCCGGCGTCACCGACGCCGTGGTCGATCCTCAAGCTCGCCGAGGTGATTCAGGACGTCATCCCGCCCGGCATCGTCAACATCGTCAACGGGCCCGGCGCCGAGGTCGGCAGGGCCCTGGCCACCAGCCCGAAGATCGCGAAGATCGGCTTCACCGGTGAGACCACGACCGGCCGGCTGATGATGCAGTACGCGGCGCAGAACATCATCCCGGTCACCCTGGAGCTGGGCGGGAAGTCCCCGAACATCTTCTTCGAGGACGTCCTGGCCGCCGACGACGCCTATCTGAACAAGGCGGTCGAGGGGCTGGTGCTGTATGCGTTCAACAAGGGCGAGGTGTGCACCTGCCCGTCCCGGGCGCTGATCCAGGAGTCGATCTACGACGAGTTCATGGCGCGGGCGCTGGAACGGGTCGGCCTGATCCAGCAGGGCAACCCGTTGGACCCGGCGACGATGCTGGGCCCGCAGGTCTCCGCGCAGCAGCTGTCAAAGATCGGCTCCTACGTGGACATCGGCCTGGCTGAGGGCGCCGAACTCCTGGCCGGTGGGCACCGGACGCAGCTGGCCGGAGAGTTCGCGAACGGCTACTTCTTCGAGCCGACGCTGCTGAAGGGCCACAACAAGATGCGGGTCTTCCAGGAGGAGATCTTCGGCCCGGTACTGGCTGTCACCACCTTCAAGGACGAGGCCGAGGCGTTGGCCATCGCCAACGACACGCCTTACGGGCTCGGTGCCGGCGTGTGGACGCGGGACGGTGCCCGCCAGTTCCGGATGGGCCGGGGCATCAAGGCCGGCCGGGTCTGGGTCAACTGCTACCACCAGTATCCGGCGGGCGCGGCGTTCGGCGGATACAAGGTGTCCGGCATCGGCCGCGAAAACCACCGGATGATGCTGGAGCACTACAGCCAGACCAAGAACATGCTGGTCAGCTACGACGAGAACGCGCTCGGCCTGTTCTAGGGTCTCGGATTCCAGGGTTTCAGATTCCATTGGCATTTCCCACCGACAATTCCCCTGACTGGAGGATGTTATGAAGGCAGCAGTTGTCACCGATTTCCGGGCACCGTTGCGTATCGAGGACCGGGACGTCCCGGTGCCGGGGCCGGGGCAGATCCTGGTGCGGATGGAGGCCAGCGGCCTGTGCCACACCGACATCCACGCGGCGCGCGGTGACTGGCCGGTGAAGCCGACTCCCCCGTTCGTCCCGGGTCACGAGGGCGTCGGCGTGGTCGAGGCGGTGGGCGCCGGGGTGACCAGGCGCGCGACCGGCGACCGGGTCGCGATCCCGTGGCTCGGTCATGCCTGCGGGCGCTGCCGCTACTGCGTCGGCGGCTGGGAGACGCTGTGCGAGAGCCAGCGCAACAGCGGCTACTCGATCGACGGTGCGTTCGCCGAGTACGCGGTGGCCGACGCGGACTACGCGGTGCCGGTGCCCGGCGATGTGCCGTCGTTCGACGCCGCGCCGCTGACCTGCGCCGGCGTGACCACCTACAAGGCCGTCAAGGTAGCCGGGGTGACCCCGGCCGAGACGGTGGCCGTGTTCGGCATCGGCGGGCTGGGCCACCTGGCGTTGCAGTACGCCCGCATCGCGGGTGGTTTCACCGTCGGGGTCGACGTCACCGAGGCCAAGCTGGAGCTGGCCACCGAACTGGGCGCCGACCACGTGGTGAACGCGCGGACCGCCGACCCGGTCGAGGCCATCCAGCGGCTGGGCGGCGCCGACGTGGCGGTCGCGCTCGCCGCGTCGCCCCGTTCGTTCGAGCAGGCGTTTGCGTCGCTGCGGCGCGGCGGCCGGCTGGTCTGCGTGGCCCTGCCGGCGGATGGCACGATGTCCATCCCGATCTTCGACACGGTCCTGAAGGGGATCACGGTCAAGGGATCGATCGTCGGCACCCGCAACGATCTGGCCGAGGTGTTCCGGCTGCACGCGGCCGGCCGGACCAGGGTGATCGCTTCCGGCCGGAAGTTGGACGACGTCAACGCCTGCATGGACGAGGTCCTGGACAGCAGGGTCCCGGCCCGGCTGGTGTTCGAGTTCTGATCTGGCCCGTTCCGACCCGGCCCGCACGGCCATCGGTCCTCATCCCCGCCCCAACGGGGAAGAGAACACGAGGAGAATCCCGAAAGGGGGAAAGACCATGAGTCCGCTTACTGTGGGCGTGGCCATGGAGACCGCGCCCGGCGAGCGTCGGGTGGCCATGGTTCCGGAAGTCGTGGGCCGATTGGTCGGCTCCGGTCTCGACGTGCTCGTCGAGACCGGAGCCGGACGTGGCGCGTGGTTTCCCGACGGCGCCTATGCCGAGGCCGGCGCCACCGTCGTCGCGCGGCGCGACCTGTTCGCGCGGGCAGACGTGGTGGTGTCGGTCAGCCTCCCGGACCCGCAGACGCGCGCGTTGCTGCGCGGCGGGCAGACCCTGGTAGGGCTGCTGGTGCCGTTGCTGCAGCCGCAGGTGATGGCGCAGCTGGCCGGGGCGGGGGTGACCGCGGTGAGCCTCGACGGGCTGCCGCGGACGCTGAGCCGGGCCCAGTCCATGGACGCGCTGACCTCTCAGGCGAATGTGGCTGGGTACAAGGCGGTGCTGGTCGCCGCCGACGCCTACCCGCGTTATTTCCCGCTGCTGATGACGGCGGCCGGTACGGCCCGGCCCGCCGAGGTGCTGGTACTCGGCGCGGGCGTGGCCGGGCTGGCCGCGATCGGCACGGCCCACCGGCTCGGCGCGGTCGTCCGCGGTTATGACATCCGCCCGGAGGCGCGGGGCGAGGTGACCTCGCTCGGTGCGAGTTTCCTCGACCTGGGTGAGCCCGA
>NZ_CDWRCK010000045.1:5886-10384 GCF_977927595.1 Frankia sp. CcWB3 | reverse complement strand
CGGGGTGGCCGGCGGAGCGGGTCAGGGTGGCTATGCCCGGGCGCTGACCGCCGAGGAACTGGCGGGCCAGCAGGAGGCGCTGGCTGCCGCCGTCGCCCGCCACGACGTCGTCATCACCACCGCTCAGGTTCCCGGCCGCCGGCCACCGCTGCTCGTGACGGAGGAGGCGGTCAAAACGATGCGGCCCGGGTCGGTCGTCGTGGATCTCGCCGCGAGCCCCCTCGGGGGCAATGTGGAGATCTCCGTGCCGGATGAGACGGTGGTCACCGCGGGTGGCGTCACCGTGATCGGCGCCGGCAACCTGCCGGCCCTGATGCCGGCCGCGGCGTCGGCCGCCTATGCCCGCAACGTTGCCGCGTTGCTGGGCCATCTGGTCCACGACGGCGCACTCACCATCGACACCGCCGACGAGATTCAGGCCGGGGTCGTCATCACCCACGCCGGCCGGGTCGTCCACCCCGCCACCGCCGCCCTGCTGGCCGGCGGCTCCGCGGAAAGCCAGTCTGGAGCGTGAGGACATGACCGAGACGTTGGTCACCAACCTGACCGTCCTCGTCCTGAGCCTGCTGGTCGGGTTCGAGGTCATCAGCAAGGTGCCGTCCACCTTGCATACACCGTTGATGTCCGGCGCGAACGCGATCCACGGCATCGTCGTCGTCGGCGCGATGCTGGTCGCCGCGACGGCGCACACCCCGCTGGGCTACGTCCTGGTGTTCTTCGCCGCCGCGTTCGCCGCGATGAACGTGGTGGGCGGCTACGTGGTGACGGACCGGATGCTGGAGATGTTCCACCGGCGCCCGGCCGCGGAGCGAAGCCGGCTCGCGGAGCGGAACCAGCCGGCAAGGGGGAGCCAGCCGGCAGGGGGGAGTGAGCGGTCATGAGCGGCTCGGACACGGCGATCCGCCTGCTGTTCCTGGCCGCGGCGAGCTGCTTCGTCCTCGGCCTGCACCTGATGAACTCGCCCGCGGCTGCCCGCCGGGGCAACCAGCTGTCCGCGGCCGGGATGGTGGCGGCCGTCGGGAGCGCCGTCGGGCTGCTGGCCCGGGACGGCGTCATCACCACTACCGGCCTCATCGTCCTGATCATCGGCGTGCTCCTGGGATCCGGCGCCGGCCTGTACGCGGCGCGGACCGTGCGGATGACCGCGATGCCGCAGCTGGTCAGCGTGTTCAACGCGGTCGGCGGCGGCGCGGCGGCGCTCGTCGCGTTCGCCGAGGTGGTGCGGTTGGGCGGCGCGGCCGGGCTGGCCGGGGCCTCCGGTCAGACCACCGTGACCGTCGGCCTCGACGCCGTCATCGGCGCGGTGACCTTCTCCGGCTCGCTGGTGGCCGCTGGCAAGCTGCAGGGCCTGATCAGTGGCGCGCCGGTGCTGTTCCGCGGCGCCCGACTGCTGAACGCCGCGCTGGCCGCGGTCGCCGTGACCGGCGTGGCGGCGATCGTCACTGGTCACGGTGGGACGATCGCGCTGTCGATCGTCGCGGCCGCCGCGCTGGGCTTAGGCGTGACGATGGTGCTGCCGATCGGCGGCGCGGACATGCCGGTGGTGATCTCGCTGCTGAACGCGTTCACCGGGACGGCCGTGGCGATGGCCGGTTTCGTGCTTGACAGCACCGTTCTCGTTATCGCGGGCGCGCTGGTGGGGGCGTCCGGCACCATCCTCACCGTGCTGATGGCCGAGGCGATGAACCGGTCGATCCCGGCCATCATCGTCGGTGGTTTCGGCACCGCGGACTCGACCGGAAACGCCGGCGCGGCGGCCGCGGCCCCCGTGCGGTCGGTCGCGGCGGACGACGCGGCCCTGCAGCTGGCGTACGCGTCGAAGGTCATTATCGTGCCCGGCTACGGGCTTGCGGCGGCGCGGGCCCAGCATGAAGTCGTCGAGCTCGCCGACCTGCTCACGCAGCACGGGGTGGACGTCTGCTACGCGATCCACCCGGTCGCCGGCAGAATGCCGGGCCACATGAACGTGCTGCTGGCCGAGGCGCACGTTCCCTATCCGCAGATGAAGGAACTGGCCGAGGTCAACCCCGAGTTCGCGCAGGCCGATGTCGCCCTGGTCGTCGGCGCCAACGACGTGACCAACCCGGCGGCCCGCCGTCCCGGCAACGCGATCTCCGGTATGCCGATCCTCGACGTCGACCAGGCGAAGAGCGTCATCGTCATCAAACGCTCCATGGGCCACGGCTACGCCGGCATCGACAACGAGCTGTACACCGACCCGAAGACCGGAATGCTCTTCAACGACGCGAAAGCCGGCCTGAGCGCGCTCACCGCCGCCATGAAGACACTCGTGCACTGACCTCCCCGGCGGTCCGTCCTCCCCGGCGGTCCGATGATGCTGCTCGGTCTCTTGGCAGATGGTTCACCAGGCCGTACCCTGAGCGATCCTGGCTGCACGTGGGGGCCTGCCCGACGCGACGGAAGGTGTAAGCGGCGCTGACGCTCGCAGGATCGGGACCACCTATCGGGTCCTGGACACCCACCCGGATAAGCGCCGGGCCGGCACTACGCTCCGGTCGGCGGTGGGGATTCCTGGAAGGGCCGCTTCGGAGCAACCGGCGGAGAAACCCGGGGCGAACCGGCGGGGGGACGAGGAGTGGCGAGCGCGGGAACGACGCAGGGTGCGGGAACGACGCAGGATGAGGCACCGATGACCGCGAAGACGATTCCGATCCGGTTCGCCGACGGCGCCGGGGTGGTCGACGTCGCCGAGTCGTTGTCCACCCTGAAGGGGGACGGCCGGTGCCTCTGGCTCGC
The DNA here is from genome assembly GCF_977927595.1 of Frankia sp. CcWB3. NCBI lineage: Bacteria > Bacillati > Actinomycetota > Actinomycetes > Frankiales > Frankiaceae > Frankia > Frankia sp. CcWB3. Next base: position 7,627 of record NZ_CDWRCK010000045.1, on the reverse strand, counting down.
CGGTGACGAGACGGTCACGATCGAACGGACGACCCTGTCGCCGGCCGGCGACGGCTTCGCCGATCACGTCAGCTTCTCCGTCGCGGACCTCCTTCCCCTGCCGGAGGAGCCCGCGGACGACGGCACCCAGCTCGAGATCGACCTCGAGGGCATGGACCGGCATGGCGACTATCTGTGGTTCGTCGGGTCGCACAGCCTGGCCCGCAAGCGGGTCCGGCCCCAGCACGCGACCGAGCAGGCCCTGGCCCGGCTGGCGAAGGTGAGCAGCAACGCCAACCGCTACCTGCTCGGGCGCATCCCGGTGATGCGGGTCCGCGGCCTGCCGACCCTGGTCGCGAGCGCACCCGACCCGGCCTCGCCCGGCGGCGGCAGGCTGACCGCGGCGGCGCTCGGACTGTCCAAGCCCACCCGGTTGACGAAGGCGCTCAAGGACGACGACCATCTCGACCGCTTCCTCAAGATCCCGAGCAAGGACAACGGGCTGGACGTCGAGGGCCTGGCCGTCGTCGGTGAACGGATCTACCTGGGGCTGCGGGGGCCGGTGCTGCGGGGCTGGGCCGTGGTCCTGGAACTGCGTCTCACCGAGGGAGACGGCCAGGACCTCCTCCTCGCGCCGATCGACGGGGACGGCCGGTATCGCAAGCACTTCCTCGACCTCGACGGGCTGGGGGTGCGCGACCTCCTCGCCTCCGGCGATGACCTCCTGCTCCTCGCCGGCCCGACGATGGACCTCGACGGCCCGGTGCGGATCTACCGCTGGCGCGGGGCCGCGCAGGCCCCCACGAGCGTCGTGGTCACCGACGAGGCGATCGAACGCATCCTGGACCTGCCCGTCGGCGAGGGCGACGACCATCCGGAGGGGATCGCCCTGATGCCCGGCGACCCGTCATCGCTCCTTGTCGTCCACGACAGCCCGGCCGCACGCCGACGCCCGCACCGTCACGAGATCCTCGCCGACGTCGTCCCGCTGCCACCGGGCTGAACGTCACGCACCCGCGGTGGGACCTTGCGTGACGGAAACGGGGGACGGATCGGAGACCGGACGGGAAAACCTCTGGACGGTCGGGCGATCCGCCGGAGAATAGCCGCGGAGGATATGCCCACGGGATGACGTTCCGTCCTGCTCATCGCTGCCGCTCGCCGCCGCTCAAGGGACGCACGTGTACGACGAGGTCGACCTGGACGCCATCACCACCAACGCGGATTTCGGCCGTGCACTGACCATCGTGCGCGAGCGCGCGGGGTTGAGCGTGCGGGAGGTGGCGCGCGCCGTCAACGTGCCGGCCAGCACGGTCGGCGGTTACTTCGGTGGCTCCCATCTCCCCGGCCTCAGGTCGGCGAACCTCGTCGAGAACATGCTGCGGGCCTGCCGGGTGGACGACCCCGACGAGATCCGCCACTGGGTCGAGACGTGGCGTCGGGTCCGGCGCGGAGCTCACGGTCGCGCGGACCCTGGCGGCGACCGGATCGGCACCGGGGACCGGATCGGCACCGGACAGGACCCGTCGACGGCGGTCACGATCAGGCCGCCGGTCCAGCGGCTCACCCACCTGCCCGCGATCCGCGGTCGAGACGGCCTGCTCGACCTGCTGGCCGGGCAGCTCCCCGCCGGACGCAGGCACGCGGTCACCGGATCCGACGCCGGTAACGGGCCGGTCCTCCCCCGGCCTGACGTCCCTCGACCGGACGTCCCCGAACCGGACATCCCTGGCTCGGACATCCCTGGCTCGGATGCCCCTGG
>NZ_CDWRCK010000045.1:0-5575 GCF_977927595.1 Frankia sp. CcWB3 | reverse complement strand
GACGCCGACGGGGCACGGGTCCACGTGCTGCACGGGCTCGGCGGCGTGGGCAAGAGCACGGTCGCCCTCGCGCTCGCCCGCACCGCGCTCGAACGACGGGTGCGGACCTGGTGGATCAGCGCCACGGGGCCCGGCGCGGTGCGCGCCGGCATGACCGCGCTGGCCGTGGAGCTCGGCGCGACCCGCCACCAGCTGTGCACGGGCAGCCTGTCCGACCTGGTCTGGCGGCTGCTGGCGGACAGCGGACGGCCGTGGCTGCTGATCCTCGACAACGCCGACGATCCGGCCGGCGACCTGGCCCCACCCGGCGGCGACGTGCTCGACGGCACCGGATGGCTGCGGCCGGTCACCCACCCCCACGGAATGGTCGTGGTGACGACGCGCAGCCGGCTGGACTGGGAGGGCCCGTCGCCCGTCGGCGGGACCGCCCGGTCCTGGCTGCGCCTGCACCCGCTCGGCCCCCTGAACGCGGCGGACGCCGGGCTGGCGCTGCGCGACCTGACCGGGGCCGAGCCGGGTCCGCTCGCCGCGGCCGAGAGCCTCGGCCGCCGGCTCGGCGGGCTGCCCCTGGCACTCGCCCTGGCGGGCCAGTACCTCGCCGAGGCGCGGCGAATGCCGGCCGGACTCGGTGGACCGGCGGTCCCGCGGACCTACGCCGACTATGAACACGCGCTCCAGACGGGCGGGCACCAGGCCCTGCTGCGCGGCTTCGGCGGTCCCGGCGGCGCTGGTCGTCGCCGGGAACGCGAGCTCATCGGGCCGACCTGGGAACTGTCGCTGGATCTCCTCGCCGCGCGGGGCCTGGAGCAGGCCCGGGCGCTGCTGACCCTGCTCGCCTGTTTCGGCGGGGACCCGATCCCGTTCGGCCTGCTCCTGTCCGCGGCCGTCCTCGCCGCGTCGCCGCTGTTCCCCGGCCTGCGGGCGACCGAGCGGTGGGAGCTGATCCGCGCCCTGGCCGGCCAGGGGCTGATCGAACACACGACTCCCGGCGACCCCGCCACCGCCCGGTCCGCGGCTTCCCGCCCGGATCCCCGGGTCGCGCATCAGCTGGTCCTCCACCCCCTGGTGCGCGACAGCTTCGGCCAGGCCGCGCACACCTCCGGCCGCATCGCCGACTACCTCGACGCGCTCACCGCCCTGCTCACGCGGGCGACCCGCGCGCTCGATCCGCGGGATCCGGCGACGTGGGACCGGTGGGCGATGCTCGCCGGTCATGCCACGGCCGGGCTGGAGCTGCTCCGCGCCCGGCGGCGGTGGGGCCTCGACGACCTTACCGAGGCACAACTGCCTCCGCAGCTGCTCACCCCGGCGACCCTCGCCGCCCGCTACCTGCGCGTGACCGGCCGGCTCGCCGAGGCGGACGCGGCGTACAGCTCCGTCTGGGAGACCGGCGCCCACCTGTTCGGACCAGATCATGCTGATGTCCTGTCCGTCGCGCACGACCTGCACCGGGTCCGCGCCGCCCAGGGCCGGCGCGAGGACGCCGAGAGCGGCCTTCGCATGGTGCTCGACGACCGGTTGCGCATCCTCGGCCCCGAGCATCCCGACACGCTGACGACCCAGCACTACCTCGGCCGGACGCTGCGCGAATCGGGTCGGCACGGCGAGGCGCTGCGGTGGCTCACCCACACGCTCACCACCCGTGAACGGGTCCTCGGGCCGCGGCACCGGGACACCTTGACGAGCCGGAACAACGTCGGGGACCTGCTGGTCGAGCAGGGGGCGTGGACGGCGGCCGAGGAGCTGCTGCGCTCGGTGCGGGACGATCGGGCCGAGGTGCTCGGCCTGGAGCATCCCGCCACGCTGGTGACCTGTTACCACCTGGCCCGGCTGTACCGCGACCGCGGGGACACCGAGCGCGCGGAGAAGGCGGCGACCGAGCTCACCGAGGCCTGCCTGCGAGTACTCGGACCGGATCATCCCCGTGCCCTCGCCGCGGTGGGTCTGCTCGCCGAGGCCCAGACCAACCTCGGCCGGCCGGACCAGATGACCCCGCGGGTCCAGGACGCCTACCGGCGCAGCCTGCGCCGGTAGGGGCCCACCCACGACATCACGGTGCACCTTCACGATCTCCTCGACCAGTCGAAGCGTGACCCATCGTCGTGACCCATCGTGACCCGTCCTCGTGACCCGTCCTCGTGACCCGTCGCCGGGGGGCGTTTCCCGCCGGTGCACCGCGTCGCAGGGCCGCCGCCCGCGGGCCGAGCCCCACCAGCCAGCCCCCGGCGTCGAGGCCGGCGAGACCGGCGAGGGAACCGCCGTACATCGACAGCAGAACACCGGTAACCGCGAGAAGCGCCACGGTCCCGAAACCCGAACCGGGGACGGAAAGCCCGCCGACGACGAACGGAACGGCGGGCGGCACGGCGGAGGCCGGCCGGGAAAGTACCAGGAAAAGGAACTTCCGGATCGCCGTACAAGGCCGTACGGATCGACGGCCGCTGGAGCGGGCCTCCCCCCGATGGCAGGTCCGCTCCGACGGTGAGCCGAGGGGCCGCGGTCATCAACCAGCCACCACCCGCGGCGGCGGGGGTGCAGACCATGGGCGGGCGACGCCCGCGACCCTTCAGCAGCTCCCAGATAACCGCGTGCCGGACTAACCGGAAAGACCCTGACCAGCAAATCCGTACAACGTCGTACGCGGCTTTCACCGGACGCGGCAGCGAGCGCGGGTAGGGATATGGGCCACGCGGACGACGACCGCCCCGGGGCGATCCCAGACCGCGGGATGACAACCGTGCCGTGCCGTGAGGATCACCCGGGAACACCCGGAGGCGGCAGTTTGGGCCATATCGTCGAACGGTATCCTTAGCCGGTCATCAGCCCACCGACACCGAACGCCGGTAATCCGGAACCCGACCGGCGGTCCGGCGCAGCACGCCCCGACCGGCGGCATCCCGGCCGCATCCCGGCGGCGGCTCACCCGACCGGAACGCGTCTGTCGCCCGCGCCCTGCGTTCCCAGGAGTCATGGTTGTCTTCTGACTGGTTGAACGAGCCGCTCTGGTTGGACGAGCCACTGGTGAACGCCCTCGACGATCCCGCCGTGACCGCGCTGCGGCAATGGTGCTCCCAGACCGAGACCACCTACCGCCTGGTCCGTTAGCTTACCGGCGGCCGGTCGTCGGCGATGGTCGGGGTGGTCCTCGAAAAGCATCCGCGCCATGGTGCGCGCCAGTTCGTGATGAAGCTGGACGTCGCCCCGGCCAGCGACGCGGGGCCCCAACCCGGCGAATTCGCGCGCCACTGGCGGGCGATCGCCGACGCCCCCAGGTTCGCCGAGCGCCACCTCGCCACGCCCGTCCATCAGCCGGTCGCGGTCGGCGATGGACGATGGTTCGTCTTCCAACAGGTCGCGGGTGGCAGCCTTCGGGAGCTGGTCACGCTGCGCGCCCTGCTGGAGGCTGTCGTCCACCCGCGGCGGGCCGGGCGCCAGGGAGACTCCGGCAGCGGTCCGGCCGGTCTGTCAGGACCGGCCGGACCGGCTGAACCACGCCTGATGTTCGGACGGGCCCTGGCCGACGCCGCGGTCCTCGCCGACGTCTGCGGGGGGCTGGTCGGGTCGATCTTCGATGAGTGGGTGGGGCCTGCCCTTCTGCCGTCACTGGACGTGCCGACCATCCTTGCCCGTCAGCTCGCCGAGCGGCTCGCCCCGGACAGCCGCCTGCGGCGCATCGCCGCGGCGTACCCCGGCCTCACCATCGACGCCGAAGGCGAGGACCACCCTCTGCCGAACCCGTTCGCGCTGGTCCTGGACCCATCGCGCACGGACGGTATTCGCATCCCGGCCTTCGTCGGGAAGGCCCACGGCGACCTGCACATCGAGAACATCCTGATCCCGTCCTCACTGCGCAACATCGACACGACGTACCAGCTGATCGACCTGTCGCGGTACGCGGCCGACGCCGTGCTCACCCGGGATCCCGTCCATCTGGTCCTGCACATCCTCGCCCGGACACTGTCGGAGCTGTCCGCGGCGCAGCGCACCGCCGTCATCGATCTGCTGCTCGACCCGGAGCAGGACGGAGACCTCGTGCCGCGGTGGCTGTTCCTGCTCATCGACCGGGTCCGATCGGCGGCGGAGGACTGGGCACGCCGGGCCGGTCTGGTCGACCTGTGGCGCGACCAGATCCCGCTGTCCCTGCTGGCCGTCGCCCTGACCTGCCTCGGACGGGCATCCACCCGGCCGGAGGACCAGGGATGGTTCCTGCGGCTCGCGGCGAACAGCGCCGCGGTGTTCCTCGGCCGGCATCACCCCGACGGCCGGCATCACCCGGGTAGCCGGCATCCGGACCGGCCGCGCGGGGACTGGCACAACCCGGACGAGCGGCGCCCGGCGGAGACCGCGGCAACCGCGGCCGTCCCCCCTGAGGCGGCAGACCAGAAGCCCGCGGTCGTGCGGCCGTCCACGCCACAACGGCCCGGGCAATCCACGCCACAATGGCCGGGGCCGTCCGGGCGGTACGACTTCTTCATCTCGTACGCCCAGCCCGACGAGGCCTGGGCCGACTGGATCGCCTGGCAGCTGGAGGAGGCCGGTTGCCACCTACTGTTCCAGGCGGGTGACGGAACGGACGGGCCGCCAAGGATCACGATGCGTGATGGCGCCCGGCACGCCCACCGGACACTCGTTCTGCTCTCCCCCGCCTATCTCTCCTCGGTCCATGAGCAGCGGGAGTGGTGGGAGTGGCGGGCGGCCCTGGACGCGGATGACCCGACCGGGCCCGCGTGCAGACTCGTCACCGTCCTGGTCGAGGCCTGTGCCGTGCCGGCCGCATTCGATCAGGCCTCCTCGGCCCACGTCGACCTGTCCAACCTGGCCGAGGCCGACGCCCGGAAGACGCTCCTGCAGCGGCTGACCGAGCGATGAGAGAAGGATTGACGTTCCAGGCCCGCATTGACGCCGACGACCGCGGCCCAGGGCGGCCGTCGGCGTCAAATCGTGCTCAACCCTCCACATTTCGCCGGGCCGCCGGGGCGGCTGATGCGGATCCGGGGCCGGCCGGGCCCGCCACGGACATCACCACCAGCAGCTGGTCCAGGGCGACGAGGTCGCCAGGCCGGACGAGTACTTCCTTGACGATCCCGGCGCCCGCCGCCGAGACGGTGTGCTCCATCTTCATGGCCTCGACGACGACCAGCGACTGCCCATCCGCCACGGTCATCCCCGGTTCGACCAACACCGCGGTCACCGTGCCCGGCATGGGGCTACGCGCCTGCCCGCCGAGCACTGGCCCGGCCCCGGTGCCCGCCACCGGGATCACCTCGGCCAGGCCCCACGCCCCACCGTCGCGGCCAAGCCAGAGGATCCCGTCGGCGGGCTCCCACGCGTAGGCCCACCGGGTGGTGACCGCACCGATCGTGACGAGCAGCTCGTCGCCGAGCTGACTGACCGATGCGGCGACCGGCGGCCCGTCGGCGATCCGGACCCGGGCCGCATCGGGGGTGCCGCGCGCCGCGACCCGCAACGTCGACACCGTCCGCACCGCCCGCTCCCCGCCTCCCGGCTCCGCCCCATCCCCGTCGCCGTTCCCGTCCCCGTCGCCGTTCCCATCCCCATGACCGTTTCCGGCCCC
>NZ_CDWRCK010000044.1:7312-20695 GCF_977927595.1 Frankia sp. CcWB3 | reverse complement strand
TCATCCGGCGAGCCCGCCCGCCGAGAGCCCCGGCCGGTGCCCGGCGCGCACCGGGCACCGGCCAGTCGGCGGGGCAGCGGGCGGGTGCGGCTCGCCGCGGCGGGAACCGTCTCGCTCGCCGGGCTGTCCGCGCTGGTCGCCGGCGTAGCCCTGGGCGGCGATCCGACGGGCGCCACGACCGGCCCGAACGGCGGCGAGGTGCCTCGGGTCCAGTACACAGGCGGGGCCGCCTTCGGCTCCTCGCAGACGCAGGCCTCCCGCGACCGTCCGCAGGCCACCTTGCCCACTCCGCCCCAGGCGCTGCTGGCGCCGAGCACGAGCCAGTCCGGCCTGACCGCCCACCCGGGTAGTCCGTCCGGGCGATCAGGTTCCTCCCACGCCACCGGCGAGGCGTACCTGAGCCCCGGCACCTCGCCGATCCCGATCGTGCCACTGACGCCGCGGGACGAGCTCAGCTCACCCAACACGAGCCCCACCGACCTGCGTACCATCGCGCCCAGTCCGACGGGCACCGCCGGCGCGGCCACGACATCGCCGTCGCCGACCGACTCGTGGCCGTGGGGCGACCCGACCCCCTCCACGAGCCCGACGCCGACTTCGGCCGGTGGCTCCCTGCCGTTCCATCCGACGCCGATCGACGTCACTCCGCTGCTCGAGACATTCTTCGGTATGCAGGCCGGTGCCACGAAGGGCCACGCCGACCCGGCCGGAACCACCGCCACGACGGCGGTCACGTCGGGGCACTGACCCAGGACGCCCTCCGACCTGGCCGGGTCTCACCAGATTCGGCCAGGTCACCTTGTTTCCGGGACCGGGCGGTCCCGCGCCGCGCTCAGCCGGTGCGGTCGACCACGAAGTCGGCGAGGGACTCCAGGGCGGTCTTCGCCGGATTGTCCGGCAACGGCGCGAGGCATTCCCGCGCCCGGCTCGACCAGGAGACGAGTTCCGCCCGGGCCCGGGCCATGCCCACGTGGCTGCGCAGCAGATCGAGAGCCTCGCCCACCGGGTCCTCCGTGTTCCCGTCGCCGGGGGCGAATCCGGTGGTGATGAGCTCCCGGAGCCGTCCCGCCGCCCGGTCATCGGCCTGCAGCGCGTAGAGCACCGGCAGGGTCGGGATCCCCTCCCGCAGATCCGTGCCGGGCGTCTTGCCCGAGTCCACCGGGTCCGAGGCAACATCGATGATGTCGTCGGACAACTGGAAAGCCACCCCGAAAAGCTCCCCGAAGGTCGCGAGGGTGTCGACGGTGATCGGGTCAGCGCCCGCCAGCATGGCACCGAGCCGACCCGAGGTCGCGATCAGCGAGGCGGTCTTGTCCGTGATGACCCGCAGATAGTGCTCGACCGGGTCCTGCCCGGGCGCCGGGCCCACGGTCTCCCGGATCTGCCCCTCGCACAGGGTCGCGATCGTCCGGGCGAGGATGCGGGTCGCCTCCGGGCCGAGGTCCGCGGTGATGTCGGAGGCGCGGGCGAACAGGTAGTCCCCGGTGAGGATGGCGACCGTGTTCGTCCACCGCGTGTTCGCAGAGGCCGCTCCCCGCCGCCGCGGCGCCTCGTCCATCACGTCGTCGTGGTACAGCGTCGACAGATGGGTGAGTTCGATCGCCACCGCCGCCGGCACCACCCCGTCGGCCTCGGGATCGGCGAACTGCGCCGCCAGCAGCACGACGATCGGACGGAAACGTTTCCCCCCCGCGTCGACGAGATGGCGGGAGGTCTCGGTCACGAAGGCGGATTCGCTGCGCACCGACTCGCGCAGCAGATCCTCCACCCGGACAAGACCCATCCGCACGGCCTTTTCCAGATCAGGATCGGTCCTGATCCCCACGACGTCCAGCCCGATAGCGCTCATACCACCGTCAGCGTACGAAGCCGGACGTCGCGGCGGTCGTCGCGAGGTCCAGGAGTGGCTGTGGCGCTACTCCCAGTACAAGAGTAGCCACAGTGCCGATGGCGACCGCGGCGAAAGTCAACGTCGGGCGGGTCACCACCACCGGACCCTCGGCGAGCGGCTCGGAGAAGAACATCAGCACAATGACCCGCACGTAGAAGAAGGCGGCAATGGCGCTGCACACCAGTGCAACGACTACCAGCGGGGTGGCGTCCCCGGCGATCGCGGCCTGGAACACCGCGAACTTCCCGGTGAACCCGCTCGTCAACGGGATCCCCGCGAGCGCGAGCAGCAGGAACGAGAACGTCCCGGCCAGCAGGGGCGAGGTCCTGCCGAGCCCCCGCCACTGGGACAGGTCGCCGGCCTCGCCGTCGCCGGTACGGACCAGGGAGACCACGGCGAAGGCGGCGATCGTCGTGAAGCCGTAGGTCACCAGGTAGAACATCGAGCCGCGCAGGCCGTCGGTGTTGGTGCCGGCGAGGCCCACCAGCAGGAACCCGGCGTGCGCGATCGCAGAGTAGGCCAGCATGCGCTTGATGTCGCGCTGGGTCAGGGCAAGCACCGCGCCGACCACCATGGTGAGGATGGCGATCGTCCACAGGATTGGTCGCCAGTCCCAGCGCAGCCCCCCGAAGGCGACGTAGAAGACCCGCAGCAGGGCGCCGAACGCGGCGACCTTCGTCCCCGCCGCCATGAACGCGGTAACCGGCGTCGGCGAGCCCTGATAGACGTCCGGCGTCCAGGAGTGGAACGGCGCGGCGCCGATCTTGAAGAACAGACCCACCGCCAGCAGCGCGAACGACAGATAGAGGTAGGTGTCGTTCACACCGGCGTTGCCGACCGCGTCCGCGATCGCCCCGAACTCCACGCTGCCGGCAAATCCGTAGGCAAACGCGACGCCGTAGAGGAAGAAGGCCGAGGAGAACGCCCCGAGCAGGAAGTACTTCATCGCCGCTTCCTGCGACAGCAGCCGGCGGCGCCGGGCGAGCCCGGCCAGCAGGTACAGCGGCAGCGAGAGGATCTCCAGCGCCACGAACATCACCAGCAGGTTGTTCGATGCGACGAAGAGCATCATCCCGGTGACCGAGAAGACCATCAGCGGATACGCCTCGGTCTGCACGTCTGCCGAGGTCTGCTGCGCCGTCGATCCCTTCGAGCCTGGAGTGATCGCGGCCGAGGCCACGATCGCCCCGCCGGACGAGTCAAGCTGGCGTTCGGCCACCAGCAGCACCGACAGCAGGGCGAAGACCAGGATCGTGCCCTGCATGAACAGGGTCGGCGCGTCGATCGCCAGCGCACCGGAGGCGAGGATGGCCTGCCGGCCATGCAGCACCGCCACGGCCACGAGCGCGGCGACGAAGCCCGCACCCGCCAGGATCGGCTGGAAGGTCCGCCGGGCCCGCTTCGTGGCGAAGGCGTCGACGAGCACCCCGACGAGCGCGACCCCGAACACGATCAGGATCGGGCTGAGCGAGGAGTACTCGATCGACGGCGGCGTGATCATCGGGTTCGATTCCTGCGCCAGGAGAAGGTCGGGTGTGGCGCTCACGAGTGGCCTCCGGACTCCGCGGTCACCGAGTGCGTCGGAGCCGGGTCAGACTTGCCGATATCGGCATAGGTCGCCGTCACCGTCGGCGTGATGATGTCGAGCAGCGGCTTGGGGTAGACCCCGAGCGCGACGATGAGCGCGACCATCGGGGCGACGACGAGCTTCTCGCGCAGGCTGAGGTCGACCAGGACCTTGTTCTCCTCGTGCACCACCGGCCCGGTCATCGTCCGCTGGTAGAGGTACAGGATGTAGATCGCGGCCAGCACGATGCCGGTGGTCGCGACGATCGCCAGCGGCTTGTTCCGGGTGAACGTCCCCATCAGCACCAGGAACTCGCTGACGAAGCTGTTCGTCCCGGGCAACGCCAACGACGACAGTCCGGCGACGAGGAACACCCCGGCGAGCACCGGCGTCACCCTGGCCAGACCACCGTAAGCGCCGACGTCACGGGTGCCGCGGCGCGCCACCAGGAAGCCCACGACCATGAAAAGCAGGCCGGTGGACAGGCCGTGGTTGACCATGTAGAGCACCGCACCGCTGCCCGCCTGAGAAGTGAAGGCGAAGGTGCCCAGCGCGATGAAGCCGAAGTGGGCCAGCGAGGTGTAGGCGACCAGCCGTTTCATGTCCCGCTGCCCGATGGCGAGCAGGGCGCCGTAGAAGATGCCGGTCACCGCCAGCCCCAGCACCAGCGGGGCGAAGTAGTCGGCCGCGTCGGGGAACAGCGGGATGCAGTACCGGATCAGTCCGAACGTGCCCACCTTGTCCAGCACCCCGACCAGCAGCACCGCGCCGCCGGTGGGCGACTGCGCGCCGGCGTCGGGCAGCCAGGTGTGGAACGGGAACAGCGGGGCCTTGATGGCGAACGCCAGGAAGAAGCCGAGGAACAGCAGCTTCTGCACCTCGGGGGTGATGTCCATCTGCCGCAGGGTGGCGAAGTCGAAGGTTCCGCTGCCGAGGTTGTCGGCGGAGACGACGTACAGCCCGATCACGGCGGCGAGCATCAGCAGGCCACCGAAGAGGCTGTAGAGCAGGAACTTGACCGCCGCGTAGGAGCGCTGCGCTTGCTCCCTGACCGGGCCGTAGCTCCCGATGAGGAAGTACATCGGGATGAGCATCGCCTCGAAGAAGACGTAGAAGAGGAAGACGTCGGTGGCGGCGAACACGCCGATCATCCCGGCCTCCAGCGCCAGCAACAGCGCGAAGAACGCCGGGACCGACCGCCTGCTCCGCGTCCCGGCTCCGGGCCCGGAGCCGTCCGCCCCGACGGCGGCCGCGCCGGTCGGATCCGTCGCGCCGGTCGTCCCGCCATCCGCGTCTGCCTCGTCCCAGGACGCCAGGACCACGACCGGCACCAGCAGCGCGGCCAGCAGGATCAGCACCAGCGAGATGCCGTCAGCTCCCACCGAGTAGGAGATGCCGAAGGTTTTGATCCAGTCGTAGGACTGGCCGAACTGGAAGCCGGCCTTGTTCGGGTCGTAGGCAGCAGTCGCAAGGACCGCGAGCACCAGGACCGCCAGCGAGAGCCCGAGGGTGAGCTGCTTGGCGAGGGTCGACAGCCGGCGGGGCAGAGCGGCGACGATCATCGCACCCGCGACCGGGACGATCAACATGATCGTCAACCAGGGGACTGTGTGCATGTCAGCCCGCCCTCACCAGCAACAGCGCGCCGACCACGAGGACGGCACCTCCCAACATTGACAGAGCGTAGGACCGGACGAAGCCGGTCTGGAGGCGGCGCATCCGCCCCGACAGGCCGCCGATGGCGGCGGCGCTGCTCCGCACGAGCCCGTCGACGCCGACGAGGTCCAGCCAGACCAGGAAACGGGTCAGGTACTGGCCAGGCCGCATCGCGACGGTCTCGTTGAAGGTGTTCGCGAACAGGTCGTGACGGGCGGCGACGGTGACCAGGGTGACCTTGGAGTCCGGCGGGGCCGTCGCCTCGACCGGGCGCAGCTGGTAGCGCACATAGGCGCCGGCGAAGCCGCCGACGGTGACCACCAGTGTGAGCAGGGTGAGGACGAGCGGCGAGAAGGTGTGGACGCCCTCGACGTGCGTCCCGGCGACCGGTTCGAGCCAGTCCTGCAACGAGTGGCCGAGGACGAACAGGCCACCGGCGAGGACCGAGCCGACGGCCAACACGATCATCGGCCCGGTCATCGACACCGGGGACTCGTGCGGATGCCGGGCGTGCTCGCCCTCCGTCGTCCAGCGCGGCCTGCCGTGGAAGGTCATCAGGAACAGCCGGGACATGTAGAAGGCGGTGATGCCCGCGCCCAGCAGCGCGATCGAGCCGAGCAGGTATCCCGATGTCCCACCCTTGTCGAAGGCGGTCTCGATGATCCGGTCCTTGGTGAAGAAGCCGGAGAACCCGGGGAACCCGATGATCGCCAGGTAGCCAAAACCGAAGGTCACCCAGGTGATGGGCATGTACCGCCAGAGCCCACCGTAGTGGCGCATGTCCTGGTCGTCGTGCATCGCGTGGATCACCGAGCCGGATCCGAGGAACAGGCCGGCCTTGAAGAAGCCGTGGGCGAGCAGGTGCATGATGCCGATCGCGTAGCCGGCCGGTCCCAGCCCCACCGCGAGGAACATGTACCCGATCTGGCTGACCGTCGAGTAGGCCAGCACCTTCTTGATGTCGTCGTAGGCGCAGCCGATGACGCAGCCAATCAGGATCGTGACCGCCCCGATGATCACTACGACGGTGCGAGCGGCCTGCGTCTCGTTGAAGATCGGCCCGGCCCGCACGATGAGGTAGACCCCGGCGGTGACCATGGTTGCCGCATGGATGAGCGCGGAGATCGGGGTCGGGCCCTCCATGGCGTCCGGCAGCCAGGCCTGCAGTGGGAACTGACCGGACTTGCCGCACGCGCCGAGCAGGAGCAGCAGCGCGATCGCGGTGATCGTGCCGTAACCGATGACGCCCGCGGCGGCCGAGCCGAACACGTCGGCGTAGCTCGTCGACCCGACGGTGGCGAACATGAACATGATCGCGAGCACCAGCCCGACGTCCCCGACCCGGTTCATGTAGAAGGCCTTGTTCGCCGCGGTGGCGGCGGCCGGCTTGTACTCCCAGAACTTGATGAGCAGGAAGGACGACAGCCCGACCAGCTCCCAGCCGGCGTAGAGCGACAGGAAGTTGTCGCCCAGGACGAGCAGCAGCATCGACGCCAGGAAGAGGTTCATGTAGGCGAAGAACTTCCGCCGGGCCGGGTCGTGCGCCATGTAGCCGATCGAGTAGATGTGGATCAGTGTCCCGACCCCGGTGATCAGCAGCACAAAGACGACCGAAAGCTGGTCGACCAGCAGACCGACGTCCACCTGGAAACCGTTGACCGGAATCCAGGAGTACAGCTGCTGGGACAGCGCCCGGTCGTCACCGGGGCGGTCGAGCAGGCCGGCGAACAGCACCAGACCGATCACGAAGCTGGCGGCGGAGGTCAGTGTGCCGAGCAGATGCCCGAACCCGTCGGTCCGCCGGCCGCCGAGCAACAGCACCGCGGCTCCGGCCAACGGAAGCGCGATGAGCAGCCAGGTCAGCGAGAAGACCCCCGACGCGGCCGCATAATGGATCTTGCTGCCGCCATGTTCGGCGGCGGCGAGCAGAAGCGGGTCAGCGTTCATCGCGACTCCGCCGCGGATGCCATTGGCGATAATGCGTCACTGCAGTGTCGTCCGTTCTTCCGTGGCCGACGGCCGGTCGCAGCCGCGTTCCGGCGGCGGGAGCGGACCGGAGAGTCCACCCGACCCGGTCCGCGGTGGGAATGCTGGTCAAGATCTGGTGCTCGCGCTCGTACTCGTGCTTGGCTGGGATCTAGTACTTCAGCAGGTTCACGTCATCCACCGACGCCGAGTGACGGGTTCGGAAGATGCTGAGGATGATGGCCAGGCCGATGACGACCTCGGCCGCGGCGACGACCATGACGAAGAAGGCCATGATCTGCCCGTCGAGGGTCCCGTGAATGCGGGAGAACGTGACCAGGGTCAGGTTCGCGGCGTTGAGCATGAGCTCCACCGACATGAACACGACGATCGCGTTGCGCCGGACGAGGACCCCGACCGTGCCGATGGTGAACAGTAGCGCGGAGAGGATCAGGTAGTTCGCGGGGTTCATCGACCGTCCCCCTTACCGGCGCCGATGGGCGCCGAGCCGTTCGCGTCCCGGGAGATGCCGCCGCCCGGCTCGCCGGGCGTCTCGGGGATGCCCCCGATGCCCGAAGCGCGCCCGCCGCCCGGCAACAGCCCGAGCGTGTCGGCGGAGTCATGCCGGGCGAAGACCCCCGGCCCGGGCAGCGGGGTGACCTGACGGCCCTCGGTGAAGCGCCGCCGCATCCACTCCCGCTGGCTGATCCGGCCGCCTTCGCGTTCCCGGTGGCCGAGGATCATCGTGCCGATCGCGGCGACGACAAGCAGCGCCGAGATCGCCTCGAAGACGAAGACATAGTCGGTGAACAGCAGGCGGCCGATCGCCTGGACGTTGCCGCCGGTGTTCGCCTCGGACAAGCCCGTGGCGCTCCCGCCGTCGATCGCCGAACCGATCGGGAAGGCCAGCAGGCCCGCGAAGCCGAGGCCGAAGACGATCGCGCCGAGGCGCTGACCGCGGATGGTCTCCACCAGCGAGTCGGACGAGTCGACCCCGACGAGCATCAGCACGAACAGGAACAACACCATGATCGCGCCCGCGTAGACGATGATCTGCACGAACCCGAGGAACGGTGCCTCCTGGATCAGGTAGAACACCGCGACGCAGAACAGGTTGGCCACCAGCAGCAGCGCCGAGTGCACGACGCTGCGGACCATCACCATGCCGAGTGCGGCCAGCACCGCGACCGGGGCGAGGATCCAGAAGGTCGCGGCCTCACCGGTGGAGGTGCTGGTGATGTCCCCCGCCGCGGCGGCGAGGATCTCGTGGTTCATCGTGGTCGCTCCGAACCGGCGCCGTGGGCGGGAACCTCGTCCGCCCGGGAGTGCTCGCCCGCCGTCCGCCGGGCGATGACGTCTGCTGCCTCCCGCTCCGCGGCCTGCCCCGCGGCCTGCTCCTGCCCCGCGGCCTGCCAGGGCCGCGGGGCATCGGGGTCGCGGGTGTAGTAGTCGGTCTCGCTGGAGCCAAGCCGCATCGGATGCGGCGGCGCCTCCATGCCCTCGCGCAGCGGAGCGAGCAGCTGTTCCTTGGTGAAGATCAGATCCTGTCGGCTGTCGTCGGCGAGCTCGTAGTCGTTGGACATCGTCAGCGCCCGGGTGGGGCAGGCCTCGATGCACAGCCCGCACAGGATGCACCGCAGGTAGTTGATCTGGTAGACGCGGCCGTACCGCTCGCCCGGGGAGTACCGCTCAGCCTCGGTGTTGTCCGCGCCCTCGACATAGATCGCATCGGCCGGGCACGCCCAGGCGCACAGCTCGCACCCGACGCACTTCTCCAGGCCGTCGGGATGCCGGTTGAGCTGGTGACGGCCATGGAAACGCGGGGCGGTCTCCTTTTTTTCCTCCGGGTACTGCTCGGTCGTCGGCTTCTTGAACATCGTCCCGAAGGTGACGCCGAACCCCTTGTACGGGTCGAGGATCCCCATGACTCAACGCTCCTGACGCGGACCGGGGTCCGCGGGGATGACAGTGGACGACCCGTTGGCCGAGGCACCGGCGGACACCGCCGGACGGCCCCGTCCACCGGCCGGCGGTGGGGGCGGCCACGGGATGCGGTCGAGGCTCGGCGCCTCGGCCAACTTGCGCTGCTCGGCCTCCTCCAGCTCCCGCTGGTGCCTCGCGCCGCCGGGATCAATGAGCGCGACGATCAGCAGGATGCCGACGACCACGCCGAACCCGACGAGCCAGGGCGTGCGGTCGTCCACGTGCTTCTGGTAGACGCGGAAGGTCGCGACGGCCAGCACCCAGACCAGACCAACCGGGATGAGCACCTTCCAGCCGAAGCTCATGAACTGGTCGTACCGCAGCCGCGGCAGCGTCCCGCGCAGCCAGATGAAGAAGAACAGGAACGCCAGCAGCTTGAGGACGAACCAGATCAGCGGAATCCAGCCGGAGTTCAGACCGGACAGGCCGGGGATGGGCGGAGGCTGCCAGCCCCCGAGGAACAAGGTCGTCGCGATCGCCGAGACGGTGACCATGTTGATGTACTCGGCCAGGAAGAAGAACGCGAACTTGATGGAGCTGTACTCGGTGTGGAACCCGCCGACCAGTTCGCCCTCGGCCTCGGGGAGGTCGAAGGGGGTCCGGTTCGTCTCGCCGACCATCGAGATGCAGTACAGGACGAACGACGGCACCAGCACGATGTACCAGCGACCCGACTGGCTCGCCACGATGCCGGAGGTCGACAGCGTGCCGGCGTAGATAAACACCGCGACGAACGCGAGCCCCATCGCGACCTCGTAGGAGATGATCTGCGCGGCCGAACGCAGCGAGCCGAGCAGCGGGTAGGTGGACCCGCTCGACCAGCCCGACAGGATGAGCCCGTAGACACCGAGGGAGGCGGCCGCCAGCAGGTAGAGCACGCTCACCGGCAGGTCCGCCAGTTGCAGCGTGGTCCGCTCCCCGAGGATCGAGACCTCCGGACCGAAGGGGATCACCGCGAAGGCGAGGAACGCGGGCACCGCGGAGACGATCGGCGCCAGGATGAAGATCGGCTTGTCGGCGAGTACCGGGATGAGGTCTTCCTTGAGCATCAGCTTGGCGCCGTCGGCGAGGCTCTGCAGCCAGCCCCTCGGGCCGTGGCGGTTCGGGCCGACCCGCTGCTGCATCTTCGCGACGACCTTGCGCTCGAACACGATCGCGAACAGCGTCATCAGCAGCAGGAAGGCGAACACCGCGACGGCCTTGAGCAGGATCAGCCAGAACGGGTCGTCGGCGAACGCGTGCAGGTCCGGATCCGCGGCCGCGGCCCAGACGAGCGTGGGCGGGGTGGCGCTCATGCGCGGCCTCCGGGAGTGTCGTCCCCGGCGGGAGTGTCGTCCCCGGCAGGGGGATCGTCCTCGGCGGGGGTGCTCGTCCCGGCGGCGCCCACCCGGACGAGGACCCCGGCGTGCCCGGCAAGCGTCCGGCGCACGTGCGAGCCCGGCGAGTGGGTCGGCACCCAGACCACCCGGTCGGGCATCGCCGTGACCTCGACGGGCAGGGTGATCGAGCCGCGGGGGGTCGTGACGGTGGCCCGCCCCCCGGCCACGGCGCCGATCTCGGCGGCGGTCGCGGCGGACAGGCGGGCCACCGCCGGGCGCGCGGTGCCCGCCAGGTAGGGCTCATCGGCCTGCAGGGCGCCGTCGTCGACGAGCTGGTGCCAGGTCGCGAGCACCGCCTCACCCACCCCCGCGACGGGCGGCTCGGCGATCGGCTCCGACGGGGCGGGCACCCGGCTCACACCGTCGCCGGCCCGGCCCAGGGCGCGCAGCTCGCGGGCGGCCGCGCCGGCGTCGGGCAAGCCGAGGTCGAGGCCCATCTCGGCGGCGAGCAGGTGCAGCACCCGGACGTCCGGCAGGGCCGGGGTGTCCAGGGCCCGCTGGAACGGTCGCAGCCGGCCCTCCCAGTCGACGAACGAGCCGGCCTTCTCCGCCGCCGGGGCGATGGGCAGCACCACGTCCGCGACCTCGGCGATCGACGACCGGCGCAGCTCGATCGAGACGCAGAACGGCATCCGGGCGAGCGCCGCGAGCGCACTCGCCGGATTCGGCAGGTCCTCCGCGTCGACCCCGGCCACGATCACCCCGTCGAGCCGCCCGGCCGCGGCGGCGGCCAGGATGCCGTCGGTGTCGCGGCCGGGCGCGCCGGGCAGCGGACCCCCCCAGACCTCCTCGACCTCGGCGCGCCCGGCGGCGTCGGTGACCGGGCGGCCGCCGGGCAGCAGCGAGGGAAGCAGCCCGGCCGAGACCGCGCCGCGGTCACCGGCCCGCCGCGGAACCCAGGCGAGCGAGGCACCGGTCGCCTCGGCCAGCCGGACAGCCGCGGACAGCGCCCCGGGGAACTCCGCGGCCCGCTCGCCCACCAGGATCACCGCCCCCGGCGCCCGCAGGGCCTGCGTGGTCGGTGCTTCCGGCCCGCCCCGGTCGGGGGCGGCGAGCACGTCGAGGACGGCCGCCTCCTCGCCGGGCCGCGTCGGCACGAGGGTGCCGGCGAGCTTGGTCAGCCCCCGGCTCGCCAGGGGTGCGAGCGCGTGCACGGCCGCGCCGTGCTTGTCCACGGCCTTACGTAGTCGCAGGAAGACGATGGGCGACTCCTCCTCCGGCTCGAAGGCCACCAGGAGCACGGCCGGGGCGGCCTCGAGATCGGCGTAGGTGACGCCGATGCCGGTGCCGGCGACAGCATACCCGAGGAACTGCTCCTCCTCGGCGGAGTGCGGCCGGGCCCGGAAGTCCACGTCGTTGCTGGCCAGCGCCACCCGGGTGAACTTCGCGTAGGCGTAGGCGTCCTCACGGGTCAGCCGCCCGCCGGTGAGCACTCCGACCCCGCGCCGGTCCCGGCACTCGGCCAGTCCCCGCGCGGCGTACTCGAGCGCCTCGCTCCAGGAGGCCGGGACGAGCTGCCCGGTCTCGTCGTCGCGGATCAGCGGGGTGGTGAGCCGGTCGGCCGCGCGCGCGTAGGTGAAGGCGAACCGGCCCTTGTCGCAGTTCCACTCCTCGTTCACCGCCGGGTCGTCGCCGGCGAGGCGACGGGTCACCCTGCCCCGGCGGTGGTCGGTGCGCAGGGAGCATCCCGACGCGCAGTGCTCGCACGCCGTGGGCGTGGAGACCAGGTCGAAGGGCCGGGCCCGGAAACGGTAGGCGGCGCTGGTCAATGCCCCCACCGGGCAGATCTGCACGGTGTTGCCGGAGAAGTAGGAGGAAAACGGCTGCCCCTCGCTCACCGCGACCTGCTCGGCGGCGCCTCGCTCGAACAGCTCGATAAACGGGTCACCGGCGATCTGGGCGGAGAACCGGGTGCAGCGGGCGCACAGCACGCAGCGCTCCCGGTCCAGCAGGATCTCGGTGGAGATCGCCAGCGGCTTCGGGTACACCCGCTTGGTCTCCTTGAACCGGGAGACCGTACCGCCGTTCGCCATCGACTGGTTCTGCAGCGGGCACTCGCCGCCCTTGTCGCAGATCGGGCAGTCAAGCGGATGGTTGAGGAGCAGGAACTCGAGCGTGCCGGCCTGGGCCTTGCGGGCGACCGGCGAGGTTAGCTGGGTCTTCACAACCATGTCGGCGGCCACCGTCGTGGTGCAGGAGGCGACCGGCTTGCGCTGGCCCTCCACCTCGACGATGCACTGCCGGCAGGCTCCGACGGGGTCGAGGAGCGGATGGTCGCAGAACCGCGGGATCTCGATGCCGAGCAGCTCAGCCGCGCGGATGATGAGGGTGCCCTTGGGCACGCTCACCGACAGCCCGTCGATGGTGAGGGTGATGAGGTCGGATGCGACCGGCTGGGCCGGCTCTGAGGCGCGAGGCCTGGATGGGGCGACGGTCATGATGGTCAGTGCGCTCCCGCGTAGGCACCCGGGGCGGACGCGGGCGAGCCGTCGCCGGCCGTGGCGTCTCCCGGGGTGGGGTTCGGCTTCGTGGTCACCGCACTCACCGGGATGAACTCGTCCCGGAAGTACTTGATCCCCGAGACGATCGGGGAGGTGGCCCCGTCGGCCAGCGCGCAGAACGCCCGGCCGAAGATGTTGTCGCAGGCGTCGACGAGGGTGTCCACGTCCTCGGCGTCGCCCTGGCCCCGTTCCATCCGGGACAGGATCTGCACCATCCAGGTGGTGCCCTCGCGGCACGGAGTGCACTTGCCGCACGACTCGTGCGCGTAGAACTGGGTGAGCCGGCGGACGACCTTGAGCATGTCGACCGTGTCATCCATAATCATGAGTGCGGCCGTGCCGAGCAGCGACCCGGCCTCCTGCATGCCCTCGAAGTCGAGCGGCGCGTCGAGGTGCTCGGCGGTCAGCATCGGGGTGGACGACCCGCCCGGGGTCCACGCC
>NZ_CDWRCK010000044.1:0-7287 GCF_977927595.1 Frankia sp. CcWB3 | reverse complement strand
CCATCCAGGTGGTGCCCTCGCGGCACGGAGTGCACTTGCCGCACGACTCGTGCGCGTAGAACTGGGTGAGCCGGCGGACGACCTTGAGCATGTCGACCGTGTCATCCATAATCATGAGTGCGGCCGTGCCGAGCAGCGACCCGGCCTCCTGCATGCCCTCGAAGTCGAGCGGCGCGTCGAGGTGCTCGGCGGTCAGCATCGGGGTGGACGACCCGCCCGGGGTCCACGCCTTGAGCCCGCGACCGCCCCGCACGCCGCCGGCCAGGTCGAGCAGCTCCCGCAGGGTGGTGCCCATCGGGGCCTCGTACTGGCCGGGCCGGGTCACGTGCCCGGACAGGCTGTAGATCTTCGGCCCCGGCGAGCGCTCCCGGCCCATCGACCGGAACCAGTCCGCACCGTAGTTCACGATGTACGGCACCGACGCGATCGTCTCGACGTTGTTGACCACCGTCGGGGAGGCGTACAGGCCGTGCGTCGCGGGGAACGGCGGGCGCAGCCGAGGCTGGCCGCGGCGGCCCTCCAGGGAGTCGAGCAGTGCCGTCTCCTCGCCGCAGATGTAGGCGCCCGCGCCGGAGTGCACGACGAGGTCGAGGTCGAAGCCGCTGCCGAGGATGTCCCGGCCGAGGTAGCCGGCCCGGTAGGCCTCGGCCACGGCGGCCTGCAGCCGACGGGCCGCGTGGATCAGTTCGCCGCGCAGGTAGACGAACGCCCGGCCGGCCCGCACCGCGTAGGCCGCGATGACGATCCCCTCGATGAGCGAGTGCGGGTCCGCCATCATCAGCGGCGCGTCCTTGCAGGTGCCCGGCTCCCCCTCGTCGGCGTTGATGACGAGGTAGTGCGGCCTGCCGTCGCCCTGCGGGATGAAGCCCCACTTCATCCCGGTGGGGAAGCCGGCGCCGCCCCGCCCCCGCAGCCCGGAGTCCTTCACCAGCTTGATGAGGTCACCCGGGGCCATCGCGAGGGCGGTGCGCAGTGCGGTGTAGCCGTCGAGGCGGGTGTAGGTCTCGATCGTCCACGACTCCGGCGTGTTCCAGCGCCGGGTGAGGACCGGGGTGACGGGCATTGTCAGCTCCCCTTCCGTTCCGAGGAGGCCGGGGTCGTCGGCGCCGGAACCACCGCGGGCGGCGGCCCGGCAGGCGGTGAGGCGGGGCGCGCCGCCGCGTCGGCCCCCACACCATGGGTGACCAGCGGCGCGGGCGCCTGCTCGGCGCTCCAGCCGGCCGCCTCGGCCACGAGGAGACCCACGACCGACGGCTCGCCGACCCCCGGGCCCGCGACGCCCTCCGGCCGCGGATCGCCGAACCCGGCAAGCTGGCGGGAGACCTCGGCGAACGAGCACAGCGGACCGCCACGGGCCGGCGCCGGCCGCCGCCCCGCCCGCAGGTCCTCGACGATCGCCTGGGCGGAGTCGGGGTCGACCTGGTCGTAGAACTCGTAGTTCACCGTCATGACCGGTGCGTAGTCGCAGGCCGCGAGGCACTCGGCGTGCTCGAGGGTGATCGACCCGTCCGGCGTCGTCTCGTCATGGCCGATCCCGAGGAGCTTCGAGACCCGCTCGTAGACGTCCTCGCCACCGAGCAGCGCGCACGACAGATTCGTGCAGACCGAGACGAGGTAGTCCCCGACCGGATGCCGCTTGTACATCGTGTAGAAGGTCGCGACCGCGCCGACCTCGGCCCGGGTGATGCCCAGCACGTCCGCGCAGAACGCGACGCCCTGCGCGGTCACGCACCCCTGCTCGGCCTGTACCAGGTGCAGCAGCGGGAGCAGGGCCGAACGGGATCGGCCGGCTGGGTACCTGGCGATGATCTCCTGCGCGGCCGACTGGGTCTCCGGCGAGAACGCCATCAACGATCAACTCCCCCGAGCACCGGGTCGACCGAGGCGACCCCGACGATCACGTCCGCCACCTGGCCGCCCTCGGTCAGCGCCGGGACGGCCTGCAGGTTGACGAAGCTTGGATCCCGCACATGGACGCGGAAGGGTCTCGTGCCGCCGTCGCTGACCAGGTGGTAGCCGAGCTCGCCGCGCGGCGACTCGATCTGGGTGTAGACCTGACCGGCCGGGACGCGGAACCCCTCGGTCACCAGCTTGAAGTGATGGATCAGGGCCTCCATCGAGGTCCCCATGATATTCCGGATGTACGCGAGTGAGTTACCCGTCCCGTCGGACCCGACAGACAGCTGGGACGGCCAGGCGATCTTCTTGTCGGCGACCATGACCGGGCCGGGACGCAGCCGGTCCAGGCACTGCTCAACGATCTTGAGCGACTCACCCATCTCCTCCAGCCGCACCAGGTAGCGGGCGAAGGAGTCGCCCTCCAGCGCGGTCGGCACGTCGAACTCGTAGGTTTCGTAGCCGCAGTAGGGCATGGTCTTGCGCAGGTCCCACGGCAGGCCCGCAGCGCGCAGCACCGGGCCCGTGGTCCCCAGCGCGATGCAGCCGGCCGCGTCGAGAACGTTGACGTCGACCATCCGAGCCTTCCAGACCGGCTGGCCGGTGAGCAGCGCGTGATACTCCCTGATCCGCTTCGGCATGTCGGCGAGAAACGCCCGGATGGCCCGCTCGGCGCCGTCGGGGAGATCCTGGGCGAGGCCCCCGGGCCGGATGTAGGCGTGGTTCATCCGTAGCCCGGTGATGAGCTCGAGCAGGTCGAGGACCTTCTCCCGCTCCCGGAAACCGAAGATCATGGCGGTGGTGGCGCCGAGCTCCATGCCGCCGGTCGCGAGCCACACCAGGTGCGAGGCGATCCGCTGGAGCTCCATCACCATCACCCGGATCACCGTGGCCCGCTCGGGTACCTGCTCGGTGATGCCCAGCAGCTTCTCCACCGACAGGCAGTAGGCCGCCTCGTTGAACAGCGGCGAGAGGTAGTCCGCCCGGGTGAAGAAGGTGACCGCCTGAGTCCAGGTGCGGTACTCACAGCTCTTCTCGATGCCGGTGTGCAGGTAGCCGATGACGATGCGGGTCTCGGTAACCGTCTCGCCCTCGATCTCCAGGACCAGGCGGAGCACCCCGTGGGTCGACGGGTGCTGCGGCCCCATGTTGACGACGATCCGCTCGTTCTCCTCCTCGCCGACGCCGAGGATCTGCTCCCAGTCGCTGCCGGTGACGGTGTAGACCCGCCCACTCGCCGACTCGGTGAAGCCGGCCTCGTAGGCCGGATGCTCCCCGGGTCCGCCGACGGTCCCGGTCGGGTAGCCGACGCCGTTCGCGCCGTTGGGGGCCCCGGTGCCGTTGGGGGCCCCGGTGGTCAGATCGTCCGTGGTGGCGGAAGTCGACGTGTTGGGCGTCATAGCGAACCTCGGATGTCGCCTCGTGGGATGTCGCCTTGGCGGTGTCGCCGGCTGGCCAGGGCCGGACGCGGGGTCACGAATAGCTCCGGCGCTCGTCCGGCGGCGGGATCGTGGCACCCTTGTAGTCGACGGGGATGCCCCCCAGCGGGTAGTCCTTGCGCTGCGGGTGCCCGATCCAGTCGTCCGGCATCATGATTCGGGTCAGGCCCGGATGACCCGTGTAGACGATGCCGAACATGTCGTAGGTCTCGCGCTCGTGCCAGTCCGCGGTGGGCCACACCGAGGTCAGGCTCGGCACGGTGGGATCGGCGTCGGTGACGGACACCTCGACCCGGACCCGGCGACGGTGCGTCATCGAGGTCAGGTGGACCACCGAGTGCAGGCGACGGCCGGTGACGTCGTCCGGGTAGTCCACGCCAGACAGCGAGGACAGCAGCTCGAACCGCAGGTCGGGGTCGTCACGCAGGGTCTGCCCGACGGCGGCGAGGCTCTCCCGGCGCACGTGGACGGTCAGCTCCCCGCGATCCACCACCACCCGTTCGACGGCGTCGCCGAGCTGGGGGAAGGCACGTTCGAGCGCGTCGTAGACGGCGTCGGCGTCGGCGTCACCGAACGGGCGGGCGGTGGAGCTCAGGGCCGGAACGGGCGTCACAAGCCCGCCGAACCCGGAGGTGTCACCGCTGTCACCGGCGCCGAACGCGTCCCGGCGCCGCCCACCCGGGCCGCCGGGCACGCCGGCGGCGCCCGGTACCAGGTCGGCGGGGGCTGTGCTCTCGTCGCTCACTGCCTAGATCCCCCGATCCGGGTCGTCGACGTCGCCAATGCTCTCGGTGGTCGGGCCGGGCCCGTGCGCCCGGGCCTCGTCACTCGGCTTGGGGTCGACCGGTAGCCGCTTGGCGCGCCCGAACACCGAGGGCGGTGCGAGGGCAGCGGGCCGGCGGGTGTCCAGGGCGGGTTCGACCGCCCCGCTACCCGTCGGCGCCGGCGCCCCGGCCGGGATCGAGAAGCGCTTGCGGTCGTTCACCGAGAGGGTCCGGGTGTCGAATGCGCCCGCCGGCAGACCGGCCCGGGCGGTGGCCACCTCGATGGGTTTCGGATACGGCGAGGAACCGATCTTCGTGTGCTCGATCCGGCCGGAGATCGGGCCGGCGAGGATCTTCTCGTGCAGCTTGATGATGGCGTCCATGAGCATCTCCGGCCGCGGTGGGCAGCCGGGGAGGTACATGTCGACCGGGACGATATGGTCCACGCCCTGCACGATCGCGTAGTTGTTGAACATGCCGCCGCTGCTGGCGCAGACACCCATCGACAGCACCCACTTGGGCTCGGGCATCTGGTCGTAGATCTGCCGCAGCACCGGCGCCATCTTCTGACTCACCCGGCCGGCGACGATCATGAGATCGGCCTGGCGCGGGCTGGCCCGGAAGACCTCCATGCCGAATCGGGACAGGTCGTAGCGGCCGGCTCCCGTCGACATCATCTCGATCGCGCAGCAGGCCAACCCGAAGGTCGCCGGCCACAGCGACGAGCGCCGTGACCAGTTGGCGAGCTTCTCGACGCTGGCAAGAAGCACACCGCCCGGCAGCTTCTCCTCTAGTCCCATTCCAGACCTCCACGCCGCCACTCGTAGGCGTACGCGACGAAAATGGTCGCCATGAACAACGCCATCGCGCCGAGACCGAATACCGCCAGGCTGTCGAACGCTACTGCCCAGGGGAAGAGGAAGATAATCTCGATGTCGAAGACGATGAAGAGCATCGCGGTGTTGTAGTACTTCACCGGGAAACGCTGCGGCCCGGCCGGGGCCGGGGAGGGTTCGATCCCGCACTCGTATGCGTCGATCTTCGCACGGTTGAACCGGCGCGGGCCGATCAGCGCACCGGCCGCGACCGAACCAACTGCGAACAGGGCCGCGATCACGAGCAGAACGAGGATCGGCACATAGTTCGAGAGCATGCCGAACTCCTCTCCTTCGAGAGTTTGTTACCGGACGTTGGGGTGAAACGGCTCGCCGGTGAACGGACCGCGAACGGTCCGGACTCGGCCCGCGAAACCAGTGGCCATTTCGGACACGTCAGGCCGCGGGAGCGAGCCGGGTCATCGCGTTGATCAGTCGGTCCATCGCATCCCCTCCCCGGGGGTCGGTAAGATTTGCCATGATCTTGAGAACGAAACGCATGAGGACCGGTCTCGGCAGCCCGTAGCGGGTACCGAACGCCATAATCGTCGGATTGCCGATGAGCTGGACGAAGAACCGGCCCAGGGTGTAATAGCCCCCGTACCGGGCCCGCATGAGTTCCGGGTACTGGCCGAGCGCCCGCTCCCGCGCCGGACCATCCGGGCGGGCGAGGGCCTGCACGGCAATCTCGGCGGCGTACCGACCGGATTCGAGCGCGTAGGCGATGCCCTCCCCGTTGAAGGGATTCACCATCCCGCCCGCGTCACCGACCAGCAGCACGCCGTCGCGGTAATGGGGGGTCCGGTTGAAGCCCATCGGCAGGGCGCTGCCACGCACCGGGCCGGTGGCGTTGTCCTCGGTGTATCCCCACTCCGGCGGCAATGCGGCGAGCCAGCGGCGCAGCAGGTCCCGGTAGTCGGTGTTCTGGAAGGCGTCCGTGGTGTTCAGCAGGCCGAGGCCCACGTTGCTCGTGCCGTTGCCAACCCCGAAGATCCAGCCGTAGCCGGGCAGCAGCCGGCTCTCGCGCGGCCTGCCCTCCCACAGTTCCAGATGGGACTCGAGGAAGTCGTCGTGCGTGCGGGGGCTGCGGTAGTAGCGGCGGACCGCGACCCCGAGCGGCCGGTCCTCCCGGCGGCGGATACCGAGGGCGAGCGCGATGCGGGCGCTGTTACCGTCCGCCGCGACGACCAATGGCGCCCGGAACGTCACAGATGTTCGGTCGGTGCCGGTCCTGGCGTGCACGCCGACGACCCGTCCGGTGCGCTCGTCGAGCAGCGGACCGGTCACGGCGGTCCCCTCGTGCAGCCGGGCACCGACCTTCACCGCGTGGCGGGCCAGCAGGTCGTCGAAGTCAAGCCGCGGACGGACCAGGCCGTAGTCGGGCCAGCTCGCCAGCTCCGGCCAGGGCAGCTCCAGGCGGACGCCGCCGCCGATGATGCGAAGCCCCCGGTTACGGGCCCATCCGGCCACGGGCGAGGTGTCGAGACCCATGTCCACGAGGCTGCGAACGGCCCGCGGGGTCAGCCCGTCGCCACAGACCTTCTCGCGGGGGAAGGTCGTCTTCTCCAACAGGAGCACGTCGAGCCCGGCGCTGGCGAGATGGTAGGCGGCCGAGGAGCCACCGGGACCCGCGCCGACCACGATGACGTCGGCGTCGGCCTTCGACCGGCCGGCCGCACCGTCATCCCTTGTCCTCGCCATGGTCACGAATTGCTCCGGATCTGCTAGACCACTCGTCCCGGGGGCACCCCACCGGGAGCCCTCCACCTGTGTGCTCGTGAAATTCTTCACGAGCGTTCTCGGCGAGTGTAGGCCTTGCGCAGGCCAACCGCACCAACCAGGATGCGGCGAAGAACGGACGAGTTGACTTCGTGCACCCTATCGCTACTGTGAGCGATAGTTCGCGGCATCGGACGCCCGCCGCCGGAGCTCGGCGGTCGATCGCCACCATGAGCGGCAGGTACAATTCCCGCCCGATCGGCCTGGATCAGGCCAGCTCACCCGCCTGGTGTCGGTCCGGAGCACTCGCCCGCAGCGCGAAGCGCAACGGAGAAACCACGAAGCCGGCCTCCACCGCCCGCCGGTGGCCCATATTCGCCCCCCGGGGTGGGATTCAGCGCCCGTGCGGGGTAGTCCCTCCACAGGTCACCCGAAACGCGGTGGCTCGTCCGCGGTCGCCGCCGGTGTCCCGACGGCGCGGATGCACCATCACCCGAACACCATCACCCGAACACCGTCACCCGAAGCAGCACGGACTGGGAACGAGAGAACGCGATGACCATCGCAGAGACCGTCGTCATCCCCGCCCCCGAC
>NZ_CDWRCK010000043.1:12469-20855 GCF_977927595.1 Frankia sp. CcWB3 | reverse complement strand
GCGGGGGACCGGGCGGCCGAGCCGGTGCCCGAGCTGCATCCACTCGTTGTCGTGGCTCGTGACGGGCTCGGCACGGTGCCTCCGTTCGCCTTGGGGGCCGGCGCGGCGACGTCGCCGACGAGTCCGTTCGCCCGGGCCGCCCACCAGGGCGAGCGGCTGATCGCCGCACTGGCAGCGGGCGAGTGGGATCCGCCGGCCGACGCCGAGCGGTGGATCCGCCAGGTGGGGGCCCACACGATGGCTGTCGTACCCGTGGTACGGGTCGGCCACGTCGTCGCCGTACTGAGTGTGACTGCCGTTGCGGATCGACCTCCGTTCACCGAAGCGGATCTGCTCTTGCTGACCGAACTCGCCGCCCGGGTGGGGGTCGTCCTGGACCGGATCGATCGGGGGGCGGCCGAGCGCAGCAATGCGCTGGCACTGCGTGAGGCGTTGCGCGGTTCTCCGCCCGCCGTCCCGTCCGGGCTCGAGGTGGCCACCCGTTACCTGCCCGGCGACGCCGGTGGCGACTGGTTCGACGTGATTGACCTGGGAGCCGGGCGAGTCGCCCTGATGATTGGCGACGTGATGGGTCGAGGGATCCGGGCGACCGCGGTGATGGCGCAGCTGCGCGCGGCGGCCCGCACCTGCGCCTGTCTCGATCTTCCCCCGGCCGAGGTGTTGACGCTGCTGGACGGCATCGTCGCGGACCTGCCCGGGGAGGAGATCGCCACCTGCATCTACGCGGTCGTCGAGATCGACAGCGGGGTGCTGACGCTGGCGAGTGCCGGGCACCCGCCGCCCCTGGTCGTCGCGCCGGACGGGCTGGTCTCCAGGCTCTACATGGCGGTGGGGTCTCCACTCGGGGTGGCCCGGTCGGACGTGACCGAGTACACGGTGCGACTGGGACAGGGATATCTGATCGCCCTGTTCACCGACGGGCTCGTCCGGGGACGTGCGCGCGACCTCGACGCCGGAGTCTCGCAGCTCGCGGCCGCGCTCGCCCGCACCAGCGACAGGTTCACCGCGAATCTGGACGACCTGGTCACCGCGGCGTGTGCCGGTCTCGGTCCCGCCGTCGCCCCCGGCCCGGTGGGTTCCGGGACGGTGGGTTCCGGGACGGCCGACGGGACGGCCGGGGGGACGATCGACGCGGCGGCGGCCGACGACGTCGCGCTTCTGTTCGCCCGGTTGCCCGGTGAACTGACGGCCGCGGCGGCCCTCCTGGACGCGACCTTCGACGGTGCGGCGAGCCTGCGCGCCGTGCGGGCCCAGGCCAGGCTCGCGCTGGAGAACGCGACGCTGGCCTCGGAGGTCGTCGACACCATCATCCTGGTGCTGTCGGAGTTGGCGAGCAACGCGGTGCGGCATGGTCGCCCACCACTGTCGGTGCGGCTGCGCCTGCTGGGCGACCGGGCCGTCGTGGAGGTCGCCGACGGTGGCGGCCGGGTGCTGCGGCGGCGCCATACCGCGGCCGAGGATGAGGCCGGCCGCGGGCTCCACCTGGTCTCCCGGCTCGCCGTTCGGCACGGCGTCCGTCCGGTCGCCGACGGGAAGGCAGTGTGGGCCGAGATCGACCTGACCGGGACGACCCCGCCCGAACCGGACTGACGCCAGGGCCATGGAGGGACAATTGCGTGGTTTGTTAGATATGTCTGATTTACCCCAGTCCGGCAGGTGAAATCCATCCGGACGGCCGGGGCGGGGTTGACCGGGTGGCGGGCTGACCGGGTGGCGGGCTGATACGGGTGGACCGGCCGTCCCGGCGGCATCGGGAAGTCTGGTGTCGCGTAACGTGAGCTGCATGCCGGACGCGGTGCTGCGCCTCGACAATGTCAATGTCGTGCGAGATGGGTCATACCTGCTCAGGAACGTGTCGTGGGCGGTGTTCCCCGGCCATCGCTGGGTGGTCCTCGGTCCCAACGGCGCCGGGAAGACGACCCTGCTGCAGGTGGCCTCGGGCCGGCTGTTTCCCACCAGGGGCACGGTCGACCTGCTCGGCGCCCGTCTCGGCAAGGTCAACCTTCTCGATCTACGATACCGGGTGGGTGTCGTCAGTCCGGCGCTGGTGGAGACGCCACCCGCCGACGAGCGGGTACTCGACGCGGTGGTGACCGCCGGCTGGTCCGTGCTGGGCCGCGCCGACGAGGAGTACGACGAGGTCGATCTCACCCGCGCGGCCGGCCTGCTGACCCAGTTCGGGTGCCGTGGACTGGCCGACCGGCGGTTCGGAACCCTCTCCGAGGGAGAGCGCAAGCGTGTGCTCATCGCCCGGGCCCTCATGACCGACCCGGAACTCCTCCTGCTCGACGAGCCCGCCTCCGGGCTCGATCTGGGTGCGCGGGAGGCGTTGATGCGGCGGCTCACCCGCTTCGCGGCCGACCCCACCGCTCCTGCCCTCGTCCTCGTCAGCCACCACGTGGAGGAGATCCCGGTCGGGGTGACCCACGCGTTGCTGGTGCGCGGCGGCCAGGTGCTTGCGGCCGGTCCGGTCGCGCAGGTACTCACCGCGGAGGCGTTGTCCTCCTGCTTCGGGATTCCGTTGGATGTCGGCCTGGCGGCCGGTCGCTACACCGCCCGGCTTGCCGCCGGACCGCTTCCCCGGCATCCGGTGTCCGCCTCGGTCTGAGTCTGTGCCGCGGGTCTGAGTCTGTGCCGCGGGGTGTTTGTCCGTTCATGGGCCGATCGGCCGCGACCGGAGTCGGTCGATGGCCGGGTGAGCACGATCGGCGGGGTGCGGTGATTTTCCCGGCGTGATCCAGTCCCGAGTCACCGTCCGGTCCCGGCGTTGCGCGTACGGCCCGGTGGGCCATCCATCCTCGTCAAGCGGCCTCAGCCCGTCGTAGCGCGCCTTTTCCGGTATCGCCGGTGTGTTTCTTTCGTGGCGGCCATCGTGCTCCCTCTCCGGGCTCGTCCGTTCGTGGGCCGGCCGGCGCCCCGGACGCCGACCGCCGGTCGTCCCGGGAGCCGTCGCTGATCGGCCGTCGTTCATCGTTCGTCGAGCAGGTCCCACAACCATCCCGACCGTCGCACACCCGCGCCGAGCGACCTCAGCCGGACGGCAAGTTGCCGATCCGAGGTGATGACGACCACGGGCGCGACCGCGTCGCGCGCCGCCGCCACGATGGCGTCGTCGCCGTGCCCGGGGGCGTGCACGACGACGATGGTCGGTGCCGCGCGGTCCGCCCTCGTTGGAACGTGGCGGCCCTTCTCGGGCGCGACTCCCGCGGGCCCGACCTTTTCGGGTGTGATCTTTCCGGGCCGTACGGTTCCCTCGGGAACTCCGGCTCGCGCCGCACCCTCGAGAACGACCACGATCCGCTCAGGCCATTCCGGCCTCGATGATGGCCGCGGGTGCGTGCCGGGACGGGTGATCCGCGCCGAAATAGCATCGACCAGCCGTCCGGCCGCTCCTGGGCGGTCCCGCCACCACCCGTCGGGCCGGGAGCCAATCACGTTGGCACCGTCTACCACCCACGTGCGCGGGTACTCGTCCGTGGGTCGGCCCATAGCAGCGGCGCCGGAATCAGGGGTACTCATCCGGCGCGGCGATCCCCTTTGGCATTCGTACCGGTCGGTTCCGCTCGCGGCACCACCACCCCAAAGGCGCCGACGGCTGTTGCCCGCCGTTCGCCGGGCAATCGTCCACGGGAGTCGGTAGACGAACACGATCGGTGTCCCAAGGTCGGAGGACATGGACGCCGCCCGGTCCACGCCTGCCCAACTGTCCGCTTGCGGCCGGCCTTTCGACTGGGAAGGTGTGATTCGCAGAACATGATCATCCCTCTATCATGTGGAGCTTGCTCCCTGTCTTTGGGTTCCGCACTCCGACTGCCAGGGCGGCGTGCGTTGAGCGATGACTTCGTCTTCGGCGACCCAAGCTTGCGAGTCCGGCGAACCAGGCGTGACAGTTCCCCGCGTTCTCGTGGTAATAATAGACGCGTGAGTTCTGCGGTCCGCTGACCTGAAGGAGAGTGGCATGGCCCAGAAGACCATCGTCTCGTTGATTGACGATCTCAGTGGAGAAGAGGCTGACGAGACCGTCCGGTTCGGACTCGACGGTGCGCAGTATGAGATCGACCTGTCGGAGAAGAACGCCACGAAGTTGCGTGAGTCGTTGGCTCCGTTCGTCACCGCGGCTCGCCGTTCTGGCGGTCGGGCGGCGGGTGGCCGGCGTGGTGTGCGTGCCGCTTCGCGCCGTACCGGCGGAACCACCGACATTCGCGAGTGGGCGCGCAGCAACGGTTACACGGTGAGTGACCGGGGGCGTATCGCTTCCAACATCGTCGAGGCGTACGACAAGGCCCACTGATCCTGGTCTTGACTGCTTTTCCGGGGCAGGGACCGGGGCAGTGGAACCCCTTGTAGCGGTAGTGCCCGTGGTATTGGACGACGGGCCGCGCGATCCGGCGGACCGAAGATCGTGTGATCAGGTTTTGCATGGTCAGGTTCCTGCCACACCGGCCCGGCCGGTGTGGCAGGAACTATTGGCGTCGCCGCCAACGCAGTCTGTCGCCAGATCTGTTCGTTCCGTCAGTTCGGCAGCTGCCGGGCCATCCAGTTTTCGACGTCTTCTGCGGTTCGCGGAAGTGCGGCGGACATGTTCCGCCTTCCATCCCTGGTGACCAGGATGTCGTCTTCTATCCGGACGCCGATGCCCCGCAGCTCCGGCGGAACCGTCAGGTCGTCCGGCTGGAAGTACAGGCCCGGTTCGACCGTCAATACCATGCCCGGTTCCAGCGCCGCGTCGCGATAGGTCTGGTCGCGCGCCTGCGCGCAGTCGTGCACGTCCAACCCGAGCATGTGCGACGTGGAGTGCAGGGTATAGCGGCGATGGACGCCCCCTCCCGGGGAGCGTGGGTCCTCGGTCAGCGACTCCTGCGCACTGACCGGCAGGAGCCCCCAGTCGTCGAGCGCCGTGGCGATGACCTGCATGGCGGCCCGGTGCGGATCCAGGAAGGACGCTCCCGGCCGGACCGCGTCGATCCCGGCCTGCTGGGCGCGAAGAACCACGTCATAGACCTGGCGCTGCAGCTCGGTGAACCGTCCGTTGATCGGGAGCGTGCGGGTGACGTCGGCCGTGTAGAGGGACCGTCCCTCGACCCCCATGTCGAGCAGGGCGAGATCACCGGCGCGTACCGGCCCGTCGTCGCGGACCCAGTGCAGCGTCGTGGCGTGGTGGCCACAGGCGACGATGGAACCGTATCCCACATCGTTGCCGTCCACCCGGGCCCGCCGCCAGAACGTCCCCTCCAACCATCGTTCTCCGTTGGGCAGGTCCATCGCCCGACCGATTTCTCCCACGCACTCGGTGAAGCCGCGCACGGTCGCGGCGATCGCTTCGTCCAATCGGGCGATCTCGAAGTCGTCCTTGAGCAGCCGCAGCTCGGAAAGGGCCTGTGCGAGGGCCAGATCGCGGTCGGTTCCTGGTCCACCCCGGCCGGGCCAACGCAGCACCGAACCGTCCACGACCGGATCGACTCCGCGTAGTACCCGGGTGTTTCCCGGTGCCAACCGCGCGAGCGCGTCCGCGAGCTCCGTGAGCGGCCGGCATTCGATCTCCAGCTGTGCCGCGGTCTCCCGAACCCCCGGTCTGGGACCGACCCACAGTTCCCCGTATCGCCGGTCGGTGTAGAAGGCGGAGCTCGACCGGTCGGACCGCCCGGCGACATAGAGCACCGCATCATGCTCACCGGCCGCGTTGGGTAGCAGAACCAACACGGCATCCGGTTCATGGCAGCCGGTCAGCCAGAAGAAGTCGCTTCCGGGACGGAACGGAAAATCTGTGTCGTTTGCCCGTACCCGCAGACCGCCGCTCGGCACCACAAGCGCGTCCGCCGGGAACCGCGAACCCAACAAGGCGCGACGTTTCGCGGTGTAGGGTGCGCAGTCATCGCGGGATGGCACAGCGTCATCAATCGGCGCCCACCCGGTCGACATAAACCGCCGGAACGCCGCGTGTGGTTCCTCGTCGTGGTTGGCCTGCCCGGGTGCGCGCACGGAATCATCCGATGCCGGAGGTTCACCGGCCCCGGTGGGGACAACGCCCGGCTCGTCGGCCGTGATGAGGTTCGGATCACGCCCGGCCGGCGCGCTCTCGGGCACCCCCGGGCCGGTCGGTGGAGGTGAGCTTTGGTGGGACTGGGCACTCATAACGTTAACGGTAGGCCCCGTTGTGGACGGCGGGTAGCGCGGGAGGCGTACCGCCATGCCCCGCGTGCCGGCCGGACTTCCCGTCGTTGGTCCGCCGGGCATTTGGTGCATCGCACCGCCGCGATGATGCCGGGCCGATGTGGGCGGTCGCGTCGCGACATGGGTCCGGGCGCCGCTACCCACTTCGCCGCCTTCGGACCCTTCCACGAAGACTGTTCCTCCCACTTCGGGTGAGTTAACGAGGGCACGCAATCGGTTGTGGGAGATCTGAGGGATCCGGTCGGTTGTGACCTTCCGTCGTGGACCGTTAACTCATCTTCCGGTCGGTGGGGAAGGCGGGTCCACGTTGCACGGACCAGGTCGGTCCGGGTGCGGACGTCCTCGGCGTGCCGTAATGCCGGTCCGATAGCCACCGGCATCGTGCGGTTCGGGCACTGCACTCGGTTCGGGTACTGCACTGCGTGTCGCGAACACCACCGGAGACCGGCATTATTGTCGCGCATCCCGATATCGGTGGTTGTCGTCGGGATCGCAGGATCGGGATCGGGCCCGCGACCGGTCTTGATGCTCGGCGCCACCCGGGGGTCTGCCACCGCTCGGCTCGGCGGGGACGGTCCGGGCGGCGGCGTCGGAGTCCGTACGGTCCGTGGGCCGGCCGGGGGCCTGCGGGGTCGCACATCGACAACCCGTTGGGAATGCCATGACGCCCGTCACCCGTCACCATCGAAAAGACTGTCCGGGAGGGTTCCGGTCCGTCCGCGCCCACGTCGTGCCAAGGTGGTCCGGCGGGTTCGCGCCGGTGGTGGACGGTCCCGGCCTCGGGCGGCGCCATTGGCGCGGATGATCTCATCCCGGTGGATGGGGGAGGAGGACGCGGCCATGACCTGGCCTCCGGATCGTCCGGAACGGTACGGGACGGCGGGACGGCGGGACGGCGAGCGGCGTGGCCGGTCCGTCCGTGACCCGCGGGACCCGCGCCGGGCCCCCGAGGAGGACTGGCCCGTCGGGCAGCGGCCGCGCCGGGAGCACCGGCCCGCTCCGCGGGGCCACGATGACGAGCCGCGCGTACCTCCGGGCGCCTACCCCGATCCCTACGGCCGGTACCCCGTCGATCATCCGGCGGCCGAGCCCCGGTACGACCGGCCGGCCCCGGAGGGTCCCGCGGAACCCGGGCAGAGCGGCTTATGGCGCGGTCTCACCGCCGTGGCCGCAGTGTTGGCGACCCTCGTCCTCATCCTGGCGACCGGTGGCTGGGCTGTGCTGAAGCACTACGACGGCAGGGTGCGCCACATCCCGCTGACCTTCTCCGCCAGCGCGGACCGGCCGGCGTCCGCATCGGGTGGAACGCAGAACATCCTGCTCGTGGGGTCGGACACCCGGACGGGGACCAGCGGCGAGTTCGGCCAGGTCGAGGGGCAGCGGTCGGACACGACCATCCTCGCCCACCTCGACGGCGACGGTTCGACGACCCTCATCTCCTTCCCCCGGGATCTGTGGGTGCGGAT
Organism: Frankia sp. CcWB3; assembly: GCF_977927595.1. Lineage (NCBI taxonomy): Bacteria > Bacillati > Actinomycetota > Actinomycetes > Frankiales > Frankiaceae > Frankia > Frankia sp. CcWB3. The sequence goes on along the minus strand of NZ_CDWRCK010000043.1, from coordinate 13,218 downwards.
CCCCGCGTACACCGACGCGGCGGGCACGCAGCATGCGGCGCAGCGGTCCAAGCTGAACGCAGCTTTCTCCTACGGCGGGCCGTCCCTGCTTGTGGCCACGATCGAGAACCTCACCGGGATCCGGGTCGACCACTACGTCCAGATCGACTTCATCGGCTTCCAGGGGATGACGGACGCCCTTGGCGGGGTCACCGTCTGCATCAAGGAGCTTCCCCCCGAGCTGAAGGCACGGGGCTTCGACAACCTGCACGACCATTACTCCGGGTTTTCCGGTCAGGTCGGCGAGAACACGCTGAACGGGGCGCAGGCCCTCTCCTTCGTCCGGCAGCGGTATGGCCTGCCCGAGAGCGACATCGACCGCATCCGCCGCCAGCAGCAGTTCCTCGGTGCCGTCTTCCAGCGGATCGCGTCGACGGACACCTTGCTCAACCCGGCGAAGCTGCTCGGGGTGGTCGACTCCGCCACCTCGGCGCTGACGCTCGACGAGGCCACCTCTCTCGCCGACCTCCGGCTTCTCGCGGTGCGGATGCAGTCGATCGGATCGGGCGGCGTCGCGTTCACGACGGTGCCGGCGGCAGCTGGTACTCGCGGGGGGCAGAGCGTCCTCGTTCCTGAGCCAGCCCAGCTGGGCGCCTTCCTCAAGCCCTTCGGCGGTCGTGTCGCCGACGGGAGCTCCACCGGCGCACTCCCGGCTGGCGCGGGGGGTGGCTCCTTCGCTGCGGTACCGGTGCCCGCTGCGGTACCGGTGG
>NZ_CDWRCK010000043.1:0-12392 GCF_977927595.1 Frankia sp. CcWB3 | reverse complement strand
TCTGGTCCCCGGCCAGCGCGGCGGGAAGGTCCGTCCCGGGTGACGCGGGCGGGGTGTCCTGCACCTATTGAGGTGGCCTCGAGGCGTTCAGTGCCGAGTGGCTGCCCCGACGGCGCGGTGGCTGCTCGTCCAGCGCCGCGTTGAGCTCCGCGCCCAACAGCACGGCCAGCGCGGTGATGTAGAAGAACAGCAGCACCGCCACCGGTGATCCGAGCGAGCCGTAGACCAGTTCGTTACTGAACGCGATCTCCAGGTAGTATCGCAGCACGCCGCTACCCACGAGCCAGCAGACGAGCGCGAGGATCGCTCCGGGCAGCGCCCGCCACCAGGGTTGGCGTACTGGCAGCGAGAGGTGGTATAGCGAGGTCAGCATCGCCAGGGCCACGAGTCCCACGACCGGCCAGTAGAGCAGTGGGATCAGGGTGCTGACGAGGGGATGGCGACCGGCGTCGAAGATCCGCGAGATCAGTTCGGGCCCCAGGACCAGCGCAGGCAGGAGAATGACCCCGCTGGCCACCTGGGCGAGAAACAACCACAGCGCCAGGAGCCGGCTGCGCACCGCCGAGCGCAGATCGCGTTGGCCGTAGGCGATGGTGATGGTGTTGACGAAGGTCGCCATCGCGGTTGACCCGGTCCACAGGGACAGCACGAAACCGATGGAGATCACGTCTGGTCGGCCACGGGAGAGGATCTGGTCGATGGTCGGGCGCACCGCGTCGTCGACCACCGATTCGGTCAGCAGGTCGCCTGCGCCGCGAAGGATGCTCTGCCGGGCGCGGTCGAGGGCGTCGGCCCCGATGGCGTCACCGACGTAGCCGAGCGTTCCCAACAACGACAGCAGGAGCGGGGGCAGGGACAGCAGCTGCCAGAATCCCGCCTCGGCCGCAAGCCCCAGGACCCGGTGCCGCCAGGCATTGGTGATGGTCCGACGGGCCAGTCGCAGGGGTCCCCGGGGCAGCCGGTGGAACAGCGTGCTGCGCCGGATGGCGGTCCAGGCCGCGGCGTGATGGTTTCTGGCCCGCGTCAGCAGCCCGGGATTCACCTCGACGGCCACTCTGCGCAGCAACACCATCCAGCGGCCGCTCACCGGGGACGATGCCACGGGAGCCGGTGCTTTGTTTCCCGTGGCGGACACGGCCCCCACCGTATGGCCTGGCGTTCCTGGGTGCCGAAGGGCATCCAGGAACGGAGTGGGTGATCGCGGCGGAGGCCACCCGGAGTAACGGATGGGCCGCTGGCCAGCAGCAAGGAAGCAACCAGGATTCTGAATATATCAAACTGGATACACCAAAAGGGACACATCGCTAGATCGCGATGTGTCCCTTTTGGTGTGCCTGGGCGGCCGAGCTCAGGACACGCTGAGTTTGTCGGTCTCGTCGTGATACTCAACAGCCATCTCACGCAGCTTCGAGTCGTGCGACTTCGCGTGGTGTCGGCAGAACAGGAGATCGCCGCCCCCGGGCAGCACGACCCGCACGTAGGCCTGGGCACCGCACCGGTCGCAACGATCAAGATTGGTCAGCGTCGGCTTCGTGGTAGTCCCTGTCACATCTACTCCAACTGTGTTAGGCGGTCAGACGTTCCAGCTGACCATGTGACGGTTTACTCACAGCCGGCTCTCGCGGCGTCGTTGCATCCAGAGCGGCGTGGTGTCCGTGGTCCTCCATACCACGGACGGGTACCCGTCCCGGGCGCCCGGTCGTCTGATCAGGGACGTCGGGCGCCGAAGACGATGTCGTCCCATGCTGGCACTGACTTGCGTCCGCGTCGACCGCCTGCCGGACGTTCGCTCCCACGGGTGGTGTTACTCGGACGTGCCCGTGACGCAGCGGAGGCGTTCGATGTGTCTACGGTCGTCTCGTCGGTCCCGTCCGGCGCCGCCTCCTCCGTCTGCGCGGAGGGAGCCTTGGCGGAGGCTTCCCGCCGGGCCGCCGTGCGGCGCGCCCCGGGCGTGGAACCTGTGCCGGATCCGGCGGCGCGGGCGGCTGGTGCCGAGGTCACGGCGGCTGCGGCGGCATCGGTGCCCGCTGCCGCGGCCGGTTCGGCGGGAGCGGATCGCGCTGCTGTACCGGCGGCTGGGGCTGACGGCTCCGGTTCGGCGGGGGCTGTCCCGCCCCGCTCCACGGCGGCGACGGGAGGTACCTGCGCCGAGCCCGGGACCGACGGCTTGGCGGCTGTCCCGGTGGGAGACGTGGTGGATGTCACGGGCTGCGGACCGGCCGGCGCGACGGCCGCCCGGGAATTCACTCCTGATCGCCCGGTCCCGGACGCGGACCCCACCCTGGGGCGGCCGCCGGGAACGCCTCGCCCCGTCGCGGCCGTCCGGCGAGAGACCTCGCCGCGGATCGGTTCGGGCCGGACGGGACGGTCCAGGGACTCGGCGTCCTCGGCCCGGGCGGCCTTCCGCTCCGCCGACCGCGGGTCTCCCGGGGCCGTGGGGTCCGCGGACCGGGCAGGTACGGACCATGGGGTCACGGATCGGGTGTCCGCGGATCGGGTGTCCGCGACCACGGGTTGCGGTTCGGCCGCCTGGATCGCCTCCGGACGGGCGGGCGACTCGGGCGACTCGGGCGCGATTCCACCGCCCGCGGTGTCCCCGGGATACGACGCGGCCGGGTGGGAGGGCAGCAGAGGGTATTGCCGCTCGGGGAGGCTGTGCTGCGGAGCCGGTGTTCCCGGCGGCGGGCCCGGTTCCGGCACCGCGGCGACCATCGGCTGGACCGGGGTGGCGGGATTGGCCGGAATGGCGGGGATGCCCTGGTCGTGCACAAGGGTGAGCGCCGGTCCCGCCGCCCGCAGCGCCGCCGACGATGATGGTACGGATGACGGTAGAGATGACGGTGCGGGCACCGGCGCCGGCTGCTCCGCCGTCTCCGGCGCCACGAGGGTGCGGGCCGCGTCGTCATGCGGGCGCACCCGGCGCACCACCGGATCCCACGTCCAGCGGGCGCAGCGGCTTTCCGAGGTGAGCTGGACGAGCCAGATGCCGTCGACGCGGCGCCACGCGTCCCACTGCGCCGCGGCCGGATTGTCCTGGGCTCCCATCAGCCGCGCGTCGACGGCCTCGCCCAACGGCCGTCCCGGCACGCCCCCCGGATCCTTGGGGAGCAGCGCGGCCCGCGCCTCCTGCACGACCCTGGCACGTTCGGCGAGGACGGGACCCTCATAGCGATCCACCCGTTCCACCGGGATCCCGGCGGCCCTGGCCACCTCCGCCGCGGTCTCCCCGGCGCGCAGCCTGGCCTGGATCTCCCGTGGGGTAAGCGCGCTTTCGGTACGCACCTCGCTACGACGCACACCGCGCAGGGCCGCGCGCAGCCGGTCGTCCACGGGCACCCGGAACTGCTCGCCGTCCGTCCTGCCGTTCGCGTCGGTGAGCACGAGGTAGCCGCCGTCCTCGCCGAGTGCGACCGCCCGCAGCTCGCGCATGGCGCCTCCTCCTCCGTCGAAGCCGTACCGCTTGTCGCCGTGCCGCGGCGGGCGGACCGTTGGGCCGGACGCGCCTGGGAGCGGATGTCAACATGATGCGTCAACCCGCCTTCAGCCTGTGCATCCCGGTAGCTGACAGCCTGCCATTGATGGCGTCGGTCGCGGGCGTGGCGGCGGGCGACACGCACAGTCTGACCGTGTTGGGCCTGTTCGGGCAGTCCCGCAACGTCCGGATCCGCAACGTCCGGATCTGGAACGTCCGGATCCGGGACGAGTGGACTCGCGACCGGTGGATTATGGTCGCCTGCCGCCCGGGGGGCGGGTCGCGGGACCTCGGCGGCGGGCGGGCCGGGCAGCCGGTCGGGGCCGGTTCTGGTCGACCAGGCCGGAGATGGCGGCGCCGACAATGCCCGCCTCGTTCTGGAGCTGCGCGGGGACCACTCGGGTACGCACCTCGAGCTGGTCGAGGTATTTGTCCGCTCTCTTGCTCACCCCACCACCGATGATGATGAGGTCGGGCCAGAGCAGCGCCTCGAGGGTGTTGAGGTACCTGGTCACCCGCTTGGCCCACTTCTCCCAGGAGAGGCCCTCGCGTTCCCGGGCCGCATCGGACGCCCTGGTCTCCGCGTCGTGTCCGGAGATCTCCAGGTGGCCGAGTTCGGTGTTGGGCACGAGCTGGCCGTGGAGGAACAGCGCGGTACCGATCCCGGTTCCGAACGTCGTCACGACGACCAGGCCGGTGGTGTCGCGCCCGGCGCCGAAGGCCATCTCGCCGATGCCCGCCGCGTCCGCGTCGTTCACCACGGTGATGTCCACCGGGCCCGTCGCGGCGGCCGACCCGCTCAGCGCCTCGGCAAACAGGGAGACCACATCGGTGTCGATCCAGGACGGGGCGATGTTCGCCGCCGTGAGCGCCACCCCGTTCTTGACCACTGCGGGGAGGGTGGCTCCCACCGGTCCCGACCAGCCGAAGCGGCTGACCACCTCCGCCACGGTCGCGGCCACTGCGGCGGGCTCGGCCGGCTGCGGAGTCGCCAGCCGGAACCTGGGCGCGGCCAGCGACCCGTCCTCGACGTTGACCGGAGCGCCCTTGATCCCGCTTCCGCCGACGTCAACCCCGAAGACCTGCACCGCCGAGCCCTCCCCTACCGATGTTCTGACCCTGCCGGCCCTGCCGCCGGTGCCGCCGGTGCCGCCGCGGTGCCGTGGGCCGAACCGCTGCCCAGCGACCGCGGACGTCCGTCGACCGCACGAGTCGTAGTCTCGCAGGCGATCGGGGCGGCCACGGTCCGACTGCCCACGTCGTGGCCTCTTCGTCCCGATCGCGTCCCGCCGGTGAGCCCGCCGCCGCGTGGCCCGGCTCGGGACGAGCCGCGACTCAGACGAACGGCTCTTACCCTGGAGGAACGAGCCTCACTGACACCCATGGTCGCATCGCGACGGACCTGCGGGTGTCGTTGACGGACCGCTGCAACCTCCGGTGTACCTATTGCATGCCGGCCGAGGGGCTCGCGTGGCTCCCCGGCGAGCGGATGCTGACCGACGACGAGGTAGTCCGGCTGGTCGGCGTCGCGGTTGGACGGCTCGGCGTGACCGAGGTCCGCCTTACCGGCGGTGAGCCCACGCTGCGTCCGGGTCTGGTGGAGCTGGTGGCGCGGCTCGCGGCCCTGCGGCCGCGGCCCGAACTGTCCGTCACCACGAACGGCCTGATCCTGACCCGCCTGGCGGGCCCGCTGCGGGCCGCCGGTCTGGACCGGATCAACGTCTCCCTGGACACGCTGGACGCGGACCGGTTCGTCCGGATCACCCGCCGGGAGCGGCTCGGCGACGTGCTGGCCGGACTGTCCGCCGCCGCCGCGAGCGGGCTCACCCCGGTCAAGGTCAACAGCGTCCTCGCCCGGGGCGTCAACGACGACGAAGCCCCCCGGTTGCTGCGCTGGTGTCTGCGGGAGGGCTACGAGCTGCGATTCATCGAGCAGATGCCGCTGGACGCGCAGCACGCGTGGCGTCGGGACACGATGGTGGCGGCCGGCGAGATTCTTGCCTGCCTGCGGGCGGAGTTCACCCTCACGCCGCTGCCAGGCCGCGGCAGTGCGCCCGCCGCGCTGTTCGAGGTGAACGGTGGGCCTGGGCGGGTGGGGGTGATCGCCTCGGTGTCGGCGCCGTTCTGCGCGGCCTGTGACCGGGTCCGGCTGACCGCCGACGGCCAGGTGCGTGACTGTCTGTTCGCCCGGCGGGAGAGCGATCTGCGGACCCCCATGCGTGCCGGCGCGGACGACGAGCGGCTCGCGGCTCTGTGGCGGGCGGCCGTGCGGGGCAAGAAGGCGGGGCACGGCATCGACGAACCGACCTTTCGGCAGCCGGACCGGCCGATGTCCGCGATCGGCGGATGACGGTGGCCCGGTCCGGGTCGCATGCCGGTGCCCCCGTGGGTTGGAGTGCCCTGGTGCTGGCCGGGGGTGGGGCGCGCCGGCTCGGCGGCCGGGACAAGACGGCGGTGCTGGTCGGCGGTTCCACTCTGCTCGACCGGGTGCTGTCCGCGGTGCCGGACGCCGAACGGGTGGTCATCGTCGGTCCCCGGCGCGACCTGGCCGTCGATCCGGTTCCGCCTGATCGGGTGCGCTGGTGTCGGGAGGATCCGCCCGGCGGGGGACCGGTCGCGGCGATCGCCGCCGGCCTTGTCGAGATCAGCACACCGTTCGTCGCCGTCCTCGCCGCCGACCTGCCGTTCCTGACCGGCCGGGAGATCGCGCTGCTGCGCCGCGGGGTCGAGGATCCCGCGGCGCAGGCCGCGCTGCTGGTCGACCCGGACGGCGGCCGGCAGTTTCTGGCCGCGGTGTGGCGGACGGCCTCGTTGTGGGCGGCGCTACCCGCGGATCCGATCGGGCGCCCGGTGCGCGACCTGTTCGCCGACCGTCCGGTGACCGCGGTCCAGGCGGCCGCCCAGACCTGCCTCGACTGCGACGAACCGGCGGATGTGGCGCGGGCCCGCCGCTGGGCCGCGGTGGGCGAGCGTGGCCCGGCCCGGCACGATGGACCTATGACCTCCGCCGATGACCAGCAGCCTGAGCACCAGTCGCGGTCCGAGCATCGGGCTTCGGTGGGCCCGCCGCCCCCGGAGGCCGGACGTCATCGCCCGCCGCCCGCCGCAGCTGTCGGCTCGGGTGCCGGCAACGTCCTGGACAAGAACGTCCTGGACAAGAACCTCCTGGAGCGGGACGTCCTGGCGCAGTGAGTGTCGGACGTCTGCGCCGAGCTCGGCCTCGACGCGGCACGGATCGACGTGGGCGCCGTCCTCGATCTCGCGCGCGACGTCGCCCACGGGGTCGCGCGTCCCGCGGCGCCACTCACCGCGTTCCTGGTCGGTCTGGCCGCCGGCCGGAACGCGGGCGGTGCCCACGGTGAGGATGGCGAAGGCGAGGGTGCCGGCGAGGGCGAGGGTGCCGGCGAGGGGGGTACGGATGGTGAGCGGGAGGCCGCGGCGGCGCGCGCGGCGACGTCGGCCGTGCTCGGCCTCCTGGCGCGGGCGCGGGCGCGGGCGGGGACCGGGTCCGCTCAGCCCATCCGGCCCGGACCCGCCTCGTCGAGGTAGCCGCGCATGTCGATCGCCATGGTGTGCACCGCGTCCTGGTCCGGCTCCGCGTACTCCTCGCCACGCGCCGACGCCCGCGCATATCCGAAGGTCAGCCTCGGCAGTACCTGCGTCGGTGTGTCCATCCCGCCCTCCCAGCCAGGTTCGTCCCCGGCGAAGGCGGCAGGTCCGGAGGGCAGGTCGCCGGAGGTGGGGGAGGCCGTCACGACGACCCAGTCGATCACGCCGAGTATGATGATCGCGGCGAGCGATGGCAGGGTCGCGACCGGGTTCCAGGCGGCCAGCCCCACCAGGACGAACACCGCGACCACCGTCAGTCCGCCGATGAGGTGCCGCCGCGCGGGACGAAGCGCGGGAACCTTACGACCATGCCGATAGTGCGCCATACCGACAGTGTGCCTGGGATGCCGCGTTCGGCCCGACCGTGGCCGCACCGCTCGAGTGCGGCCAGGGTGCCTCACCCGGGATGGTGTTTCACCCGACCCGGGGCCCGGCCTGGGGCCCGACCTGGAGGAGGCGTGCGGCATGCCGGGGACGTTGGTTCGACCAGCGGGGGATCGGGGTATGCCGCACAGGCCGATCCGAGGCCGGGCAGCGGCGTCCACCTCGATGTCGGCGTTCGTGTTGCCCAGCAGGCGGATCATGACTTATTGTGACCGTCTTGACTCCTGCGGTCACCGAGTCGGGGTTCGGTGTGCCGGGGCGGCGTCGGGCACCCGGAGCATTCGACAGCGGAGGGTATGTACTTTCTCTCTTTTTAGCGAAGGTTGCGTATGTCGACCCCGTCCTGAGTCACACTTTTCGAAGGAAAGCAAAGGACCATGGCCCGGCGCCGCACCATGTGTTCAACCTCGCGAAGCTGGAGGTTCGCCGTGGAGGCTCGACGTCGGATGACACGTCCGCGCCGAAAGTCCGCCCCTGGCACCCTGCTGATGCTCAGCGTAATCGTCTCGGTGTTCCTCGCCGCCGCTGCCTGCGGCTCGCCGAGTTACGAATACGTAACCAACAAGAAGGACGGCGCGTTTGTGCGCGTCCCGACCGGGTGGAATCACCAGGAGATGCCCGGGCCTGCGCTTTTCGGGATCGACGCTCGCAACGTCAGCCCCGAGATGCTGCGCGGTCTCATGCCGCGGGAATGGGTCGTCGGCATCGACGCGGCCCAGCGGTTCGACAACACCCGGCTCCTCGTGCCGGACGCAACGCAGCCGAAGGGGTTCGTCCAGGTTCGCCACCTGCTCCCGGAGGAGGCCAACGCGGTCTCCACCAACGATCTGCGCAACTTCGTCCTCTCCGTCGACGACGCGGTGGCCGCGCAGGAGCAGGCCGTGCGGCAGAACCCCTACGGTGCGCGGCTGACGCCGAACTTCCTGCTACTCGCGGACGAGGTTGTGCACAAGAAGGACGGTGTGCACGGGGTGCACCTCGTTTACCAGGTGCAGACCCAGGCCGGACTGGTCACTATTGATCAGACGAGCCTGCTCGACAATGGTCAGCGAGTGCTCTACCAGCTGATCCTCGCGTGTTCGTCGCTGTGTTACGCCACGCATGGTCAGCAGATCGGCGATGTCGCCAAGTCCTTCACGATCGAGCCGACGGACCGAGGTCAGTAGCCATGGGCGTGAGAGACCAGGCAGGTGGGACCGCCGACGGCGGGGACCCGAAGCCGAATGCCGCCGGTCCGGCCGGTCCCGGCCCCGGTGGCACGGATACGGAGGCGGAACCGGCGAGCGCGACCGCCGGCAAGCCACGCCGCCGTCCTCTCGCCTTCTGGGACCGGGTGAAGTTCCTGCTCCTGCTCGGGGCGGTCTTCGTCTTCGTCGTGGCGGCCGACGTGTCCGGCAACCCGTTGATGACGTGGGCCGACTCGATCCGCATCCAGGCCAGGAACAGTTGGTGGATCCTGGCCCTGCTGGGCGTGGAACTGGTGCACCAGCTCCACATGTTCCTGGGCGAACGGTGGTCGGGCTACTACGTCTTCTGGACCGATCGGGTCTTCGGGCAGGCCGAGCGTCGGCTCCTGCGGCTCAACGACTGGAACCGGTACCGGGTCAGCCGTGCGCTGAAGTGGATCGTCGGGGCCGCGCTCGTCCTGTTCGTCTACGCCCGCCTGGCCGACACCTCGGTCTTCGACGCGATGGTGAACGCCCCCGGCGCCGTCTGGAAGGCCATCCCGGCGGTTCTGCAGATCGTCCTGCTCATGGTCCTCGTCGTCGGCCAGTTCGTCGTGATGTTCTGGTTCCTGTCCAAGGGCGGCGTCGACGTCTACTTCCCCGAGGACATCACCACCCGCTTCGCCGACGTGTGGGGGCAGGACCACGTCGTCAGCCGGGTGAAGGAGAACGTTTTCTACCTGGAACGGCCGGAGGAGATCGAGAGCCGGGGTGGTCATGTTCCCGGCGGCATCCTGCTCTGGGGGCCGCCGGGCACCGGCAAGACGCTCATCGCCGAGGCGGTCGCGGGAGAGACCGGGAAGCCCTTTGTGTTCGTCGACCCGGGTGCCTTCCAGGCGATGTTCATTGGGGTCGGCATCCTCAAGGTAAAATCGCTGTTCCGCAAGCTGCGCAAGCTCTCCCTGCGTTATGGCGGGGTGATCGTCTTCTTCGACGAGGCCGACACGCTGGGGAGCCGGGGTCAGCTCGCCGGGGGATTCGGCCGCGGGGCCGGAACCGGCGCCCGGTCGTGGTTCGCCCGTTCGGGGTCCCCCGGATCGGTGGGCGAGGCCGCTCCGGGGGACCTGTGCAACGGCCTGTCCTACCTGAGCGGGGCGGCCCGCGCGGAGATCACCCGTGAGCAGTTTGTGGTGGGCGGGGGCGGTGGTTTCGACGGCACCCTGCAGGCGCTGCTCACCGAGATGTCCGGCCTGAAGAAGCCGCGGGGCTTCCTCAACCGGGTGGTGCGCCGGACGTTGGGCATGCGGCCCAAGCCGCCGCCCAAGTACCGCATCCTCGTCATGATGGCGACGAACATGCCGCAGTCGCTCGACGAGGCACTGCTGCGCCCCGGCCGCATCGACCGGCAGTACAAGGTGGGCTATCCCAGTAAGGAGGGCCGGATCCGCACCTTCGAGGGCTATCTGTCGAAGGTGTGCCACGAGCTCACGCCGGATCAGATCGACCGGCTGGCCATCATGAGCCCGGAGGCCACCGGGGCGACCATCAAGGACACCGTCAACGAGGCTCTGGTCCAGGCGGTGAAGGACGGCCGGGAGGTCATCACCTGGCAGGACATGCTCCAGGCCAGGGTGATCAAGGAATACGGCCTCGCCGACGACCACGAGCACATCGACCGGGAGCGGCACAGCATCGCCCTGCACGAGGCGTGCCACGCCGTCGTCGCCTACCGGATGCAGCGCGGGCGGGTGATCGACCTCGCCACCATCGAACGCCGCGGCGGCGTCGGCGGGTTCGTGGCGCACGTCGCGGTCGAGGACCGCATGTTCATGTGGAAGTCCGAGATCGAGGTGCAGGTGATGGTCTCCCTCGCCTCGCTCGTCGGCGAACGGATGTTCTTCGAGGGGGACAACACCGTCGGTGTCGGCGGCGACCTGCGCAGCGCGACCCTGCTCGTGGCCAACTTCATCTCCTCGGCGGCGATGGGGGAGACTCTGGCCTCGCGCCTGTCCATGCTGGAACAGGAGATGGGTAACGCCTCCATCGACGCCGACCGGCCGTTCGGCGAGCAGGTCGAGGGCAAACTTCGGGAGCTCTACGCCCGTACCGAGAAGGTGCTCGCCGCGAACCGGCGGGAGATCCTGGCCCTCACCCACGCACTGGAGACCCACAAGACGATCACCGGTGAGGATGTGGAGGCCATTATGGAGGGGCACCTCGGTCCCACCGTCGACGGCCGCCGTTACCACGAGCCCGACTTCCTTGCTGTCGCCGAGAGCTATCACTCCAACGCGGTCCAGGCTCATCGTGGGCAGACCCATGAGCTGCACACACTCCCCGACCTCGGCCGGGCGGCCGTCAGCCCCGCCGAGGCGGCACCCGCGGCCGGATCGGACTGAGCCGACCCGGGTCCGGACGTGTGCCCTGCACGGTCTTGCCCTTCACGGTCTTGGTCCGAAGGGAGCCGAAGGCGTACAACGCCGCGCCGATGGCCGCGCCCGCGGCCAGGAGCAACCCAGCGCGCGCGCCGAAGGCCTGGGCGACCCAGCCGGCGATCGGGCCGCCGACCGGCGTCGTGCCGAGGAACGCGACCGACCACAGCGCCATCACCCGCCCGCGCATCGCCGGGTCGGCCGAGAGCTGGACCGTGGCGTTCCCGGTCGAGATGAAGGCGACGCTCGTCGCGCCCAGCAGCACCATCGTCGCGATCTCGAGCGGCAGCGTCGGCGCGGCGGCGGCGAGCAGCAGGATGAGACCGAAGGTCATCGCGGTCAGGCTCAGGGCCCGGGGCCCGATCCGGCGGCGGCGGGCGACCAGCAGGCCGCCGACGACCGCGCCCGCTCCCATGGCCGAGGTCATCAGGCTGTACGTGGCCGCGGTGCCCCCGAAGGTCTCCCGGGCCAGGAGCGGCAGCACGACCTGGAACTCGTAGGACAGCGTGCCGATCACCACCATCATGACCAACGGTACGCGCAGCGCCGGCGTGCGGCGCACGTAGGCGAAGCCGGCCCGCAGCTGCCCCGGCGCCCGGTGTATCGGCGGATAATCGTACAGCGCTGAGATGTCCAGGCGGTGCAGGGCGAACAGGACCGCGCCGAAGGAGGCCGCGTTGATGAGGAAACAGCCGGCGGTGCCCGCGAGCACGATGACGACGCCGGCGATCGCCGGGCCGACGATGCGCGCCGCGTTTATCGCGACCGAGTTCAGGGTGACCGCGTTCGGAAGGTGCTCCGGCCCGACCATCTCCTGGACAAAGCTCTGCCGGGCCGGGTTGTCGACGGCGTTGCACAGGCCGATGAGCGCGGCGGCCACCCCGACCATCCAGAGCTGGGCCGTACCGGTGAGGTCGAGGATGCCCAGAGCCAGCGCGGCGAGCCCGGAACCCACCTGCGTGCAGATCAGCAGGCGGCGCCGGTCCGTCCGGTCGGCGAGCAGACCGCCGTAGGGCCCGAAGAACAGCACCGGCAGGAACTGGGCGGCGGTGACGAGGCCGAGCGCCGTGCCGGAGGCGCCGAGCGAGAGGACCAGCCAGCCGAGGGCGATGGTCTGCATCCATGTCCCGCAGAGCGAAACGATCTGGCCGCCGAGGAAGAGCCGGAAGTTCGGCACCCGCAGGGCGGCGAACGTGCCACCTGCCGCCTTCGATGCCGAACCGGCTACCTTCTCCATCTGCAGGGTCATACGTGCACCTCCAGTGAGGGCAACGCCGGCCGGCAGATCGTTATTTCGCATCAGGTAAACATTTTCCTCCAGGGCGGGTT
>NZ_CDWRCK010000042.1:17016-22173 GCF_977927595.1 Frankia sp. CcWB3 | reverse complement strand
CGACGTGCCTCGCGCGCTGATTACCGGGATTACCGGTCAGGACGGGTTGTATCTGGGTGAGTTGCTGACCGCGAAGGGTTATGAGGTGTTCGGGTTGGTGCGGGGGCAGTCGAACCCGAAGGTGGCGACGGTGGAGCGGCTGGTGCCAGGGGTGGTGTTGTTGGAGGGGGATCTGACGGATCTTCCGTCGTTGATCGGGGCGGTGGAGATCTCGCAGCCGGACGAGGTGTACAACCTGGGGGCGATCTCGTTCGTGGGGTTGTCGTGGAAGCAGGCGGAGCTGACCGGGGAGACGACGGGGATGGGGGTGCTGCGGGTTCTGGAGGCGTTGCGGATCGCGGGTGGTAACGACATGTCGGGGGTGCGGTTCTATCAGGCGTCGTCGTCGGAGATGTTCGGGAAGGTGCGGGAGACGCCGCAGCGGGAGTCGACGCCGTTTCACCCGCGGTCGCCGTACGGGGTGGCGAAGACGTTCGGTCACTATCTGACGGTGAATTATCGGGAGTCGTACGGGACGTTCGCGTGTTCGGGGTTGTTGTTTAATCACGAGTCGCCGCGGCGGGGGATCGAGTTCGTGACCCGGAAGATCTCGCGGGCGGTGGCGCGGATTTCGTTGGGGTTGCAGGACTCGTTGTCGTTGGGGAATCTGGAGTCGCGGCGGGACTGGGGTTTCGCGGGGGATTACGTGGAGGCGATGTGGCGGATGCTGCAGCAGGACGCGCCGGACGACTATGTGGTGGCGACCGGGGAGACGCACAGTATCCGGGAGTTGTTGGATGCGGCGTTCGGGTGGGTGGGGATCTTGGACTGGTCGGGGTTCGTGCGGCAGGATCCCCGGTTTTTCCGGCCGGCTGAGGTGGATGTGCTGGTGGGGGATTCGTCGAAGGCGCGGGAGGTGTTGGGGTGGAAGCCGCGGGTGGGGTTCGAGGAGTTGGTGGCGATGATGGTGGACGCCGACGTCGCCGCCGAGACGGAATCGGCCGACAAGGCACTGACAATCCGTTGAGCACCGTTCCCGGGCGTACCAGGCGGCCGACCACCCCGGCGCGGGTGAACCGGCCCCACGCGGGCATTCCGTTGCGCGGGGTGGGGAGTACCCCTGCGTATGTCGTCGGGGAGGACTCCGCATGAAGCGCAATACCGCCCAACTGGGCGGCGCGTCGGCCGCGATCGCGACCGACGGCTGGACGCTGCGTAAACGCCTAAAACAGACCCGGGGCACCCGGCTGCGGGGGGCGGTGCGCGGCGCCATCCCGCTGGCGCTGGCCGGCCAGCTCGCCAACCTCGCCAACATGGGCGTCACGCTGATCATCGCGCGCGCGATGAGTACCCGGTCCTACGGCGTGGTCGCCCAACTGATCGCAATCTTCTTCATCGTGTCCATGCCGGGCAGCGCCCTGCTCGTGGGGGTGGTCCGGCGGATCACCACCTGGCAGCACAGCGGGCAGTTGGACCTGGTGGCGCAGTGGGTCCGCCGGGTCCGCCGGGTCGGGGTCGCGCTCGTGCTGGTCGTCGCCGTGCTCGCGGTGGCCGCTCGGGGCTTCGTGGCCCACGAGCTGTCGCTGCCCGGTCCCGGCGGCGTCGCCGAGATCGTGACCGCCGGTGCCGCCTGGTGTCTGCTCTGCGTCGACCGGGGGCTGCTGCAGTGCGGCCGGCTCTATCCGGCGCTGGCCGCCAACCTGCTCGTCGACGCCGCAGTGAAGACGGTGTTCACGATCGGGTTGGTGCTCGCCGGTCTGGACGAGACCGGCGCGGCGATCGGCGTCCTGCTCGGTGTGCTGGCCGCCCTCGCCCACACGCGGTCCACGCTGCGCCGCCACCCGGACGCGGTCGTAGGAATGTCGCCCGAGCCGGGCTCGCCCGCGGCGCCCACGGCCCGGCTGGCCGTCGAGGTCGGCGCCGCTCTCGTCGCGCTGGCGATGCTCGGCCTCCTGCAGAACATCGACGTCCTTATGCAGGGCCGGCTCGCCCCCGACCAGTCGGGCTCCTACGCGGCCGTCTCGGTGGCCAGCAAGGTACTCGTACTGGCGGCGGTCGTACTGGCCGGCTTCCTGCTGCCGGAGGCCGCCGATCGACGACATCTCGGGCAGCACGCCCTCCATCAACTCGGAGCAACGCTAGCGATACTCCTCGTACCCGCACTGGGGCTGCTCTCCGCCGCTCTCCTCGCACCCGACACACTTCTCTCCCTGGCCTTCGGCTCTCGCTTCACCGATGCCTCCGGCGCGCTTCTCCCCTTGGCCGCAGCGATGACCTGTCTCGGAGCTACCGTGCTGTTCACCCACTACCTGCTCGCTCTCGGCGAGCGTGGCGTACTGCTGGCCCTGGGGCTGGCCGCCGCCGCGGCCGTCCCCCTCATGCTGTGGGCGGACGGATCACCGACGAGCACCGCCCGCGCCAACCTCGCCTGCCAGGCCGTGCTGGCCATCGTCACCGGCCTGTCGGTGCTCGCCGCCGCCCGCCGGACGGCTCGGGCATGAGCGCCGCGAGCAATCGTCGCGGCCCCGGCGCGACGATCCCGCCGACCCCCGATGGCCTCGTCGTGCCGCCGGCCGTCCCGGTCCCGCCGGGCCTCCTGGCCGCGCAGGTGGGAGCGCCCGGGATCGAGGCCGCGCCGCGCCGACTCTCCCTCGCCGAGCTGGTCGAGACTTCGGGACTGCGCCGCGTGCACATGCTGGCCTGGCGTGATCTCGACGACCCCGAGTCGGGCGGGTCGGAGCTGCACGCCGACAAGGTCGCGGAGCTGTGGGCGCAGGCCGGCATCGACGTGAGCCTGCGCACGGCCGTGGCGTCCGGCCATCCGGAGTCCGTCCACCGCAACGGCTACACGGTGGTCCGCAAGGCGGGCCGGTACTCGGTCTTCCCGCGCACAGCGGTGTCCGGCGCGCTGGGCCGCGGCGGGCCCTGGGACGGTCTGGTCGAGATCTGGAACGGGATGCCGTTCTTTTCCCCGGTCTGGGCCCGCTGCCCCCGGGTGGTGTTCCTGCACCACGTGCATGCCGAGATGTGGCGGATGGTGTTGTCCCCGAAGCTGGCCAGGATCGGCGAGACCGTCGAATTCAAGATCGCTCCACTGCTGTACCAGCGTACGCGCATCCTGACGCTGTCCCCGTCGTCCCGGCACGAGATCATCGAACTGCTCGGCCTGCCGCCGCGCAACATCTCGGTCGTGCCGCCGGGCATCGACCCGTCGTTCTCCCCCGCAGGCGAGCGCTCGCCGCATCCGCTCGTCCTCGCTGTCGGGCGTCTGGTGCCGGTGAAACGGTTCGACGTCCTCATCGACGGGCTCGTCCGCGCCCACGATGAACATCCGGCGATGGAGGCGGTCATCGTCGGCGAGGGCTACGAGCGGGTGGAGCTGGAGAAGCGGATCTCCGCTGCCGGAGCCGGCGGCTGGCTGCACCTCGTCGGGCGGGTCGACGACGACGCCCTGCTGGCGCTGTATCGGCGCGCCTGGGTGCTGACCTCGGCCTCGGCCCGTGAAGGCTGGGGCATGACGATCACCGAGGCCGCTGCCTGCGGCACGCCGTCGGTCGCGACGAAGATCGCCGGACACACCGACGCGGTCGTCAACGGCGAGACCGGCGTGTTGGTGGAGGATCCGGCCGACCTGGGCAAGACACTGGCCGGCGTGCTGACCGATCACGATCTGCGCACCCGGCTGTCCGCCGGGGCGCTGGCGCATGCGGCGACCTTCACCTGGGCGCAGACGGCTCGCTCGACGTTCGCGGCACTCGCCCGGGAGGCGGCCCGGCATCAGGGCCGCCGCTCCACCGCGGCCCGGGCCGCGGACCTGGTTGGGCCGCACCGGTGACTGCGGTAATCCGGTGATCCGGTGACCGTGACCACGTCGCCGTCCGGTCCGGCCCCCTCCGGTCGCACCGAGTCCGGTCGCACCGAGTCCGGTCCGGCCTCGGCGACGATCCGGCGGCGGCCGCCATCCTGGCCGACCCTGGTGCTGGCCGCCGTGGCGTATCTGCCGCTGCTGGCGACGGCACCAGGAAAGATCGGCGCCGACACCAAGGCGTACCTCTACCTCGATCCGAGCCGGATGCTGCGCCGGGCGGTCTCCATGTGGGACCCCGGCATCGGCATGGGCACCGTCACCCATCAGAACATCGGCTACCTGTTCCCGCAGGGCGCCTTCTACTGGCTGCTGGATCTCGTCGGCCTGCCCGACTGGGTCGCGCAGCGGCTGTGGACGGGCTCCATCCTGTTCGGCGCCGGCACCGGCGTGCTGTTCTTGCTCCGCTCGTTCCGCTGGCCCGACCGCTTCGCGTTCGTCGCCGCGTTCGGCTACATGCTCTCGCCCTACATCCTGGAGTACGAGGCGCGGATCTCGGCGATCCTGCTGCCCTACGCCGGACTGGGCTGGTTGATCGGCATCACCGTGCGCGGGTTGCGCGAGGCGGAGTCCGGCCGGGCCGGCTGGCGCTTCCCCGCCGCCTTCGCCCTCGTGGTCACGACGATCGGCAGCATCAACGCCTCCAGCCTGATCTTCATTCTGTCCGCCCCACTGCTGTGGATACCGTTCGCCGTCTGGGGTACCCGCGAAGTCCGGCTCGGCGCCGCCGTGAGTATGTGCACCCGTGCGGTGCTGGTCGTCCTCGTCACGTCGGCATGGTGGATCGCGGGGCTCTACACCCAGGCCGGTTACGGCCTCAACGTCCTCGCCTTCACCGAGACAATCGAGACGGTCGCCAGCAGCTCGCAGGCCTCTGAGGTGCTGCGGGGCCTGGGCAACTGGTTCTTCTACGGGCAGGACGCGCTCGGTCCGTGGATCGGGCCGGCCACCCACTACACCCAGAGCATCTGGCTGACCGCGGTCAGCTTCGCCATACCCATCCTCGCCCTGATCGGCGCCTCGGCCATCCGCTGGGGCCAGCGCGGCTACTTCGTCGCGCTGATCCTGCTGGGCACCACGATCGCCGTCGGCGTCTACCCGTACGACGATCCCTCGCCCTGGGGACGGCTGTTCAAGGACTTCGCCGAGGGATCGACGGCCGGTCTCGCGCTGCGTTCGCTGCCCCGGGCGGTCCCCCTGGTCGCGCTGGGCATGTCGGTGCTGCTCGCGGGCGGGCTCGCCGCGCTCTGGGAGCGGTACGCGGCGGCCGGTCCGACCGCTACGGCTGCTACGGCTGCCCCAGGTGCCCCAGG
>NZ_CDWRCK010000042.1:3328-16677 GCF_977927595.1 Frankia sp. CcWB3 | reverse complement strand
GGGCGGCCGGTCCGGTCGGGCCGGCGCCGGCGGCTGGTCCCGCCGCTCGCCACCGGGGTGGTCCTGCTGTTGCTGGCCCTCGACATGTCACCGCTGTTCCGCGGCGAGTTCGTCGAGCCGTTACTCGAACGCCCCGAGCACGTCCCCGCCTACGAGACCGAACTCGCGCGCGCCCTGGACACTAGGAACAACGGGACGCTTGGGAACAACGGCACGCGGGTGCTGGAGCTTCCCGGTGCCGACTTCTCCCACTACCGCTGGGGAAGCACCCTCGACCCGGTCACCGAGGGGCTGATGGACCGTCCGCTGGTCGTGCGGGAACTCATCCCCTACGGCGAGGCGGGCAGCGTCGACCTGGTCCGCTCGCTGGACCGCCGGTTGCAGGAGGGGGTGTTCGAAACCTCCGCCCTGCCGGATCTCGCCCGGCTGATGGGCGTCGGCGACGTGGTGCTGCGCAGCAACCTCGCCTACGAGCGGTACCGGACCCCGCGCCCCCGGGCCACCTGGAACCTGTTCACCTCGACCAGACCGGACGGGCTGGGCGTACCGCAGACCTTCAGACCGCCGGTCGCCGAGGATCCCGGTATCCCGTTCACCGACGAAGTCACCCTCGGCACCGACCCGTCGGTGCCCGATCCGCCGGCGCTGGCCGTCTTCCCGGTCAGCGGCGCGCAGCCGATCGTGCGCACCGCCACCACCGCGCGGCCCCTGCTCGTCAGCGGCAACGGGGAGGCGCTGGTAGACGCGGCGGCCTCCGGCCTGCTCGCCGAGCCGATCGCCGACGGGCGGGCGATCCTCTACGCCCCGGCACTCGCCACCGATCCCGCCGCGATGCGCCAGGCCCTCGACGACGGTGCGGACCTGCTCATCACCGACACCAACCGGCGGCGCGCCGAACGGTGGACGGGCATCCGGGAGAACTTCGGCTACGTCGAGCAACCCGGGGTCAGGCCGCTGGCGAAGGACCCGAACGACAACCGGCTGCCGATGTTCCCCGACCAGAACGTGACCAGCGAGACCGCCGCCGCCCTGCACGCCCCGGGATCCCCGGCGAAGATCGCTGAGGTGACCGCCACCAGCTACGGGAACAGCTTCTCCTACGGGGCGTCCGACCGACCGGTCCGCGCGATCGACGGCGACCCGGGCACCGCGTGGCGGGTCGGCGCCTTCACCGACCCGGCCGGGGAGGCCTGGCAGACCACGCTGGCCGAGCCGACCGCGACGGACCAGATCCGCCTCGTCCAGCCGCTGACCGGGCCGCGCAACCGGTGGATCACTCGGGCGACGCTGACCTTCGACGGCGGCTCCCCGGTGACCGTCGCGCTCACCGACGCCTCCCGCACCGCCGCCGGGCAGGTCGTGCGCTTCCCCACCCGGGCCTTCCGGACGTTGCGCATCCACATCGACGCGACGAACACCGGCCGGCAGCGCAGCTACGACACCGTCTCCGCGGTCGGGTTTGCCGAGGTCGCCATCCCCGGAGCGAACGGGGCACCGCTGACGGCCGAGGAGGTGCTGCGGATGCCGAGCGACAGCCTCGACGCCGCCGGCGCCGCCTCCCTCGGCCACCGGCTGGCGCTGGAGCTGTCCCGGGACCGGGCCAACCCGTCGGAACCGTTCAAGCAGGACACCGAGTCGGTCATCAGCCGGTCGTTCTCCCTGCCGACGGCCCGGACCTTCGCGCTCACCGGCACCGCCCGCGTCTCCGCCTATTCCCCCGACGACCGCGTCGACCAGGTGCTGGGCCGCCCGGCCGCCCTCCCGGTGGTGACCTCCTCCGGCCGGCTGCCGGGATCGCTCGCGGCGCGGGCGTCGAGCGCCTTCGACGGAAACCCGGCCACCGCGTGGAGCCCGGGCATCGGCAACCCGCGGGGCAGCTGGATCCAGGTCGCCTCGCCGACCCCGTTGACGGTCTCGTCGATGACGATGTCGATCGTCGCCGACGGTCGGCACTCGATCCCGACCCGCATCGGGATCGAGGTCGACGGCCAGCGGGTCGGCGCGGTGGCCGTGCCTCCGGTCACCGACACCTCGGCGCGCGGGGGCACCCGCGAGGTGGCCCTCACCTTCCCGGCCGTTACCGGTGGCACGTGGAAGTTCGTCGTCGACGACGCCCGGACCGTCACCAGCATCGACCCCATCAGCCGCTCGCCGCTGGCGATGCCGGTGGGCCTCGCCGAGATCGGGATGCCCGGCCTCGCGGCCGGCGCCGCGGGTACCGGTCAGCCCGCGGCGGGCACGACAGGCACGGCAGGGAGCACCAGGACGGGGCTGTTGCCGGCCCAGATCCCCGCGCCCTGCCGGACCGACCTGCTGAGCATCGACGGTCAGCCGGTGGGGGTGCAGGTCACCGGGGGCACCGCCGACGCGGTCAACCGGCTCGGGTTGACCGTCGCCACCTGCGGCCAGCCGATCACCCTCGGCCCGGGGGAGCACGTGATCCGGACCACCGACGGGGCCCTCGCCGGCATCGATCTCGATCGCCTGCTGCTGGCCTCGGACGCCGGCGGCGGCCCGTGGCTGAACGCGACCGGCGCCGCCTCCGCCGTCTCCCCTGCCGGGACCCCACCAGCCGCGACGGGCACCACCGGCACGACGTCGGCCGCCACGCCACGGGTGACGGTCCAGTCGGCCGGCGACACCTCCTTCACCGTCGACGTGACGGGGGTGCGGCCCGGTACCCCGTTCTGGCTGGTGCTCGCGGAGAGCCTCTCCCCGGGTTGGAAGGCGACCGTGGGCGGCGCCGACCTGGGTACCCCCAGGCTGGTGGACGGCTACGCGAACGGCTGGCGGATCACCCCGACGGCCGCCGGGTTCACCGTCACGCTGACCTGGGCCCCGCAACGGATCGTGTGGTTCTCCCTGGTGTTGTCCGCGGTGACGGTGCTGCTCTCCCTCGCGCTGGTGATCTTCTACACCCGCCGAGCCCGCGCGACCGTGGCCACGCGGTCGTCCCGAACGTCCCGGGCACCCGAGCCGGATCTGCCGACGGCCGAGCCGTGGTCCGACCGGGCGGGGCGTGCCAGCCCGCGCACCACCGTGCTCGCCGTATTGGGGATGGGTCTGCTTTCGGCGGCGCTGGTCTCCCCGGTGGCGGGGGTCATCGTCGCCCTGGCGACGGCCGTGGCGCTGCTCGTGCCCCGCGGCCGTCTGCTGACCCGCGTCGGCCCGGTGGTCTGCCTGGGCGTCAGCGCCTTGTACGTGCTGCAGGTGCAGGCCCGGCATGCGCTGCCGACGGACGGAGACTGGGTCGCCGCGTTCGGGAAGGTGACGACGATCTCCTGGCTCACGGTGCTGCTGCTGGCGAGCGACCAGCTCGTCGCCCAGCTGCAACGACGGCGCGCGGCGGCGGCAAAGCTCTGCATCATGGATGCTTCTGCAACTAAGTTGCAGAAGCATCCATGATCTGGTTATCGTTCTTCTGCCCGCCGCACGAGAACTCCCCCGTCCACGTCGGCGGGTGCACCGCGAGGGGAGACCTGCCATGGCCGCGCAGGCCGGCACCATGCCGAGGGATGGCCTTCCCACCGGGGTCCGCGGGGCGCTCGACCGCCGGGAGTGGGTGCGCGTCGGCGGCATGGCCGCGGTCATCGTCGGGCTACACGTGATCGGCTGGGTGACGCTCGCGGCAGTCATCGCACCGCACCACTACCGCTTCGGCGCTGACGGCCAGGTCTTCGGAGTCGGCCTCGGAGTCACCGCCTACACCCTCGGCCTGCGCCACGCCTTCGACGCCGACCACATCGCCGCGATCGACAACACCACCCGCAAACTCATGACCGACGGTCAGCGCCCACTGTCCGTCGGCTTCTTCTTCTCCCTCGGCCACTCCACGGTCGTGTTCGCCCTGGCGCTGCTGTTCAGCGTCGGCGTCCGCTCCCTGGCCGGGCAGATCGAAGCCGACGGCTCGACCCTGCACGACGTCACCGCCTGGATCGGTACCGCCGTCTCCGGTGGCTTTCTCTACACCATCGCCGCACTCAACCTCGTCATCCTCCTCGGCATCATCAGGGTCTTCCGCGACATGCGCCGCGGCGGGTACGACGAGGCCGGCCTAGCGGAGCAGCTGAACTCCCGCGGGCTGATGAACCGCGTCCTCGGCCGTTTCACCAGAGCGATCACCCGACCCTGGCAGATGTACCCGCTCGGCATGCTGTTCGGTCTCGGCTTCGACACCGCCGCCGAAGTCGCCCTGCTCTTCCTCGCCGCCGGCGCCGCCGGGGCCGGCCTGCCCTGGTACGCCATCCTCGTCCTACCGATCCTGTTCGCCGCCGGCATGAGCCTGCTCGACACCATCGACGGCTCGTTCATGAACTTCGCCTATGGCTGGGCCTTTTCCCAACCGGTCCGCAAGGTCTACTACAACATCACCATTACCGGGCTGTCCGTCGCGGTCGCGTTCCTCATCGGCAGCGTCGAACTGCTCGGCATCCTCGCCGAGAAAGCACATCTCACCGGCGGGTTCTGGGACTGGGTCGCGGGTCTGGATCTCAACGTCGTCGGCTACTTCGTTGTCGGCCTGTTCGTCGCCACCTGGGCCGTCGCTCTGCTGGTCTGGAAGTACGGCCGTATTGAGGAGAGGTGGGCGACGGGCCTGCCCGAGGAAGGCCGGGTCGAACCCGCCGGCTGACCGCCTGGCGTCCGGTTCGGGGACCACCGACAGCACGGGCCTGGCGGCCGTCCCGAACCCGGGAACAGCCCGCACGAGGGACATGGCCGCGCCGGAGGCCGTCGCCACGCCGGGCATGGTTGCCGCGTCGACCGATCGGGAGAGCAGGAACCAGGCATCGGCTCGACCTATCGACGCGAGATCCACCCACACCGGGTGAAAATCACGGCCACGCAGCTCGGGATAGTCATGTTCGACGACATCGTCGAACAGTTCGGCGGAGACGGCGAGCGCCAGGTCGGCCGCCGAGCATCGAGCGAACTCGGCCCGGAGGGCGGCGCAGTCACGCAGTTCCGATGCCTTCACCACCGCTCGTCCCGAGAAGCCTGACTCGTCGACGCGGGTGATTCCCTGGTGCATCGCGACGCGTAACCGAACCCACTCCGAATCGGGCCGGGAGTCGTTCAGGTGAAACAGCACGATGCGCAGCGCCCGGACGAAGGCAGCGACGACCCGGCCCTCGTCGATGCCCGGCGGAAGAATCGCGATCTCACCGCCGCCGACGGCCGGAAAAATCCAGTGTGCCCGGTCCATCTCGGCCAGCGCACACACCTCGTCCACCACCGTACCGAGGTCACGCTGCCACCTTCTCGGCCGCAACACACCCGGCGGCGCGGTGCCGGTCCGGTCGGTGTCCAGGGCAATATACATACGCCGGATTCCGGGCGGTCTTCCGCTCACAGGCAACCTCCGCGGCCAGAACCGGACAGCAGCCACTGTCCCGCGTCACGCGGACCGACCGCCCCGTATTCTCACGGGTTTGCGGCAAGCCGCAACGCCCCGATGTCGTGGATCACGACAGTACGATAACCAGTGTCAAGGACGTTGCGCTGCCGCAGTTCCCGCAGCACCTTGTGCACTGTCGGCTCGGCCGCGCCGACCAGGGCGGCAAGCTCCGGCTGAGTGAGGGACACCCCGACCGATCGCCCACCGCCGGCGGCACCGCCATACGCCCGCTCCAGTTCGAGGATCACCCGTGCCACCCGCACCGCGACCGGGCACCCGCCGAACTCGACCCGACGGCGGGTCGCCGAGCGCAGTTTCGTCGCGATCGTGCTGGTCACGATCTGGTGCACGTCCGGCTGCCGGCGCAGGAAGGCGACGAACGCCTCGGCCAGGATCACCTTCGCGAGCACAGCCCCGGCGGCGGTCACCGTCGCCGAACGCGGCTCGGAATCCACCCCCGCCAGCTCGCCGACGAGGTCACCGCCGTGGCGAATGGCCAGCAGCGCGAAGCCGCCGTTCTCGGTCGCCGCGGTGACCTTCACCCATCCGTTCAGCAGGAGAACGACGAAGTTGGTGGTGTCCCCCTCCCGCATCACGATCTCCTCGCTCGCGTACTCCCGGTAGAGGCCGATCTGCAGCATTTCCGCCCGGCACTCCGGCGACATGCGGCCGAGCAGACTCGCCCCCGGCCATTCCGCCCGCCGTGGCCGCGGCCCCCCGTCGGGTCCCGATCCCGTCGATCCAGCTTCCTGCCACATGCCCCGCCCCTCGCCCGCGTCATGAGATCCGTCGACGGCGCCGAACACTTATCCACCATACGATCCATATTTTCGACCGACACGGGCGTGGCCTACGGAAGCACGCACGGTGGCATATAGAAGCACGACGGGGGATGCGGCGGAACTGGTGCGGCGGAACTGGTGCGGCGGAGCTGGTACGAGGCGGGGGCGGGCATCGTGCGGGGCGCCAGGCGGATGACGGGACGCCCTTCACCTCAGGTCCGCACGGGAACCCGGAAATGCCATCGGGTTCAGACGCGATGCGGCATCAGTGCGTTCGCCGGAATGACCCCAAGCCGGCCGGCCTGATAGTCCTCGACGGCCTGGCGCAGTTCGGCCCGGGTGTTCATGACGAACGGGCCGTACACCTCGACGTGTTCCCGGATCGGCCGACCGCCCAGCAGCAGGACCTCGAGGTTCGGCGAGGACGCGTCCTGCCGGTCGTCCGCGGCGACACCGAGCAGATCCCCCGTTCCGAGGACCGCGAGCTGACCGGCCCGGATCGCCGTGGCGTCCGGGCCCACCGTCCCACGGCCACCGAGGACGTAGGCGAGCGCGTTGAACTCGGGGTTCCACGGCACGTGCACCGCCGCGCCGGGGGTCAGCGTCGCGTGGACGACGGAGATCGGGGTATGCGTGGCACCCGGGCCCCGGTGGCCCCCGACGTCACCGGCGATGACCCGCAGCAGGGCACCGCCGTCCGGCGAGGACACCAGGGAGACCTGGCCACCCTCGAGGTTCTGGTACCGCGGCGGGGAGAACTTGTCCTTCGCCGGGAGGTTCACCCAGAGCTGGACACCGTGGAACAGGCCGCCGCTGACGACAAGCTCCTCCGGCGGCGTCTCGATGTGGAGGATGCCCGCGCCGGCGGTCATCCACTGGGTGGCGCCATCGGCGATCAGTCCGCCGCCGCCGTGCGAGTCCTGGTGCTGGAAGGTTCCGTCGATCATGTAGGTGACGGTCTCGAATCCGCGGTGGGGATGCCACGGGGTTCCTTTGGGCTCGCCCGGCCCGTAGTCGACGGCGCCCATCTCGTCCATGTGGATGAACGGATCCAGCTCGGCGAGCCGTACTCCGGCGAAGGCCCGACGCACCGGGAAGCCCTCGCCCTCCAGCCCGGTGGGCGCGGTGGTCACCCTCCGCACCGGACGGTCGACCTTGCCGAGCGCGGGCTCAGCCAGCCGAGGCAGGCGGACGGTATCGGCGGTGACGGCAGGCATGTCGTCCTCCTGGCGGGCTCACGATCGCCGGTCGACCTGCTCGAGCAGCTCATCCCGGCGCCTCTACCTGTAGATGCAACTACCAACCCGCACAACCACGGGCCACCCTCGATCCTTCCCGCGAATTCTTTGATCATCAGGGCGCGAGCGAGAAGCGTTCGCCCTCAGCGATCAATCCCGGGAACAACGGTAAGCTAAAAGGACTTCAGTGTAAGTGACTCAACTTCTTCACGTGAAGGTGGACCACATGCCACAGATCCGGGTGCTGCCCGTCCTGCCGCTCGACGACGCCGTCGTGCTACCGGGCATGATCGTGTCTCTCGACATGTCCGATGGTGAGATCCGAGCCGCCGTCGAAGCCGCCCGTGCCGGCGGATCCCGCGGCGCTCCCGACGCGCGGGCGCCGGGGATCTCCGGTCAGCCGGCGGGCCGGCCCGCCGAGGTGCTGCTGGTTCCCAGGACCGACGGCACGCTCGCCGACGTGGCCGCCGTCGGGGTGATCGAACAGGTCGGCCGGTTGCCGCGAGGGGGCTCGGCCGCGATCGTCCGCGGAACCGCCCGGGCCCGTGTCGGCGGCGTGCGCTCGGGTCCCGGCGACGTCACCTGGGTCGACGCCGTGTGGGGCGACACCGTGGTGAACGAGGGGGCCGGGCCGCCGTCCGGCACTCTCGACGCTCCGGCGGACGCCGCCCCCGCGCGGACCGGCGAGGATCCGGCGAAGGTCGAGAACCTGGCGAAGGAGTACCGCGCCCTGGTCACCGACCTGCTGCGCCAGCGCGGCGCCTGGCAGGTCGTCGACTCCGTCGCGGCGATCACCGATCCGTCCGCGCTCGCCGACACCGCCGGCTACGCCTCCTACCTGACCACCGCGCAGAAGATCGAGCTGCTGGGCACCGCGGACGTCGCCACGAGGCTTGAACGGCTGCTGGCGTGGACCAAGAACCATCTGGCCGAACTGGACGTCGCGGAGACCATCCGCCGCGACGTCCAGGAGGGCATGGACCGCCAGCAGCGTGAGTTCCTGCTGCGCCGCCAGCTCGACGCCATTCGCAAGGAGCTGGCCGAGCTGGGCGGCTCCGGTCCGGGTTCCGGCGCGGGCGGCGACGGCGGCTCCGAACCGGCCGCCTACCGGGCCCGCGTCGAGGCCGCCGACCTGCCGGAGAAGGCCCGCGCCGCGGCGTTGAAGGAGGTCGACAAGCTGGAGCGGACGTCGGATTCCTCCCCGGAGGGCGGCTGGATCCGCACCTGGTTGGACACCATCCTCGACCTGCCGTGGAATGTCCGGGCGGAGGACTCCTACGACATCGCCGCGGCCCGCGCGGTACTCGACGCCGACCACTCCGGGCTCGACGACGTCAAGGACCGCATCATCGAGCATCTGGCGGTGCGCAAGCGCCGGGCCGATGCTGGTCTCGGCGTCGTCGGTGGCCGGCGCGGCGGTGCCGTGCTGGCACTCGCCGGCCCGCCCGGGGTCGGCAAGACATCACTCGGCGAATCGATCGCCCGGGCCATGGGCCGGTCGTTCGTCCGGGTCGCCCTCGGCGGCGTGCGGGACGAGGCGGAGATCCGCGGTCACCGGCGGACCTACGTCGGCGCGCTGCCCGGCCGCATCGTCCGGGCGATCCGCGAAGCGGGCTCGATGAACCCGGTGGTGCTGCTCGACGAGGTCGACAAGCTGGGCGCCGACTACCGGGGGGACCCAACGGCGGCGCTGCTGGAGGTCCTCGACCCCGAGCAGAACCACACCTTCCGGGACCATTACCTGGAGGTGGATCTCGACCTGTCCGACGTGCTGTTCCTGGCCACGGCGAACGTGCTGGAGGCGATCCCGGCGCCGCTGCTCGACCGGATGGAGCTCATCCGGCTCGACGGCTACACCGAGGACGAGAAGGTCGTCATCGCCCGCGAGCATCTGCTGCGCCGTCAGCTCGACCGCGCCGGGCTCGCCGTCGACGACGTGACGGTCGGCGACCACGTCCTGCACGCGCTCGCCGGAGAGTACACCCGTGAGGCCGGCGTGCGTGACCTGGAACGCTCGCTCGCCCGGCTGCTGCGCAAGGTCGTCGCCCGGGTGGCGCTCGGCGAGGCCACCCTGCCGGTGACGATCGATGCTGGAGACCTGCCCGGCTACATCGGCCGGCCGCGGCACACCCCGGAGTCGGCGGAGCGCACCGCCCTCCCGGGCGTGGCGACGGGCCTGGCGGTGACCGGCGCCGGCGGTGACGTCCTGTTCGTCGAGGCGTCGCTGGCCGACCCGGAGACCGGCGGGGCCGGGATCATCCTGACCGGGCAGCTCGGCGACGTGATGAAGGAGTCGGCACAGATCGCGCTGTCCTACCTGCGCTCGCACGGGGTGGAACTGGAACTTCCCGTCGGGGATCTGGCCGACCGCGGTGTCCACGTGCACGTCCCCGCGGGTGCGGTGCCAAAGGACGGGCCGAGCGCCGGGGTAACGATGACGACGACCCTGGCGTCGCTGCTGTCCGGCCGGCCGGTCCGGGCGGAGGTGGCGATGACCGGCGAGGTATCGCTGACCGGGCGCGTGCTGCCGATCGGCGGGGTGAAGCAGAAGCTGCTCGCCGCGCACCGCGCCGGCATCACCACGGTGCTGCTGCCGGCGCGCAACGGCCCGGACCTGGACGACGTCCCGGCGCCGGTACGCGACGCGCTCACCGTCCACCTGGTGACCGACGTCCGGGAGGTGCTGGACCTGGCCCTGGAGCCTGCCTTCGCCACCGGGCGCGCCGACCGGCCGGGCCACGGCGGGCGCTCCTCCACACCGCTGGCCGCCTGAGGATCTGAAGGCCGACCAGGGGCCGGGAAGAGGGTGAGCGAGAGCCAGCGACACGCCGGGGACGAGGTAAACACCATGTGACGAGGGGCGCGGAAGACGCAGATGGCGGCTACGGTCGGGGCGTGGATCGTGGTCGCTGTCTTCGGCAGGAGCGCATCGCACAGCAGCGCATCCTGGGGCTCAGTCGACAAGGGGTGCGCCAGCGACCGCGGGACAATCGCGGGCCCGCCCATCCGCCGAACCGGCCACCCGGCCGGCGCAGGCGCACCCGCTAGGCCGTCTTGCCCTCGGCAGCCGCATCGACAAGCGGCTGCGTCTCCCGTGCCGGTCCGGACCACCCGTGCCGGTCCGACGCCGCGGCGGCAGGCGTGCCCGTCGACCCGCTGTCGGCCCACTTCCCCCTCCCCCTGCCCGACTGCGCGCTTCGATCCCGGTCGGTCCCAGGCCGCGGGAGTCGGTCACATCCCCGCCTATTAAAGTGACCCGAACCCATGGGCGGCATGGCGGAGGGACGCAGGCAGCGTGGATGCCCTCAGGCGGGGTTGGGTCGGTCTTGCGCTGTTCTTCGCTGCCCTGGTCCTGATGCCGATCCTGGTGTTCAGTTATCACAGCCAGGAACCCCGGTCCGGTCCGGCCCCGGCGGCATCCCCCGCACCCGACGGTCGTCCATCCCGGCCCGGCCCGGGCGCCGTGCCCACGCCGTCGTCGACGATGTCCGTCGCGCCGTTCACCTTCGCCGGCATCCACCAGGGCGAGACCATCTCGGGATTCCGCACCATCCGGGTGGAGACGACGGGCTACGCCGGCACCCTGACGTACGTGCTGAATGGACCGATCGGGCCGTACCGGCGGGATCTCCCCGGCCCGCCGTACCTGTTCACGCCGCATCCCGGCGGATGGCAGACTTCCGAGGTCCCGGACGGGCTGTACACCCTGACCGCGATCCTGGTCGGAGCCGGGAACACTCAGATCTCCATCAGCTTTACCGTCAGTAACTGAACAGGGACCGTAAGATGATCTCGGCGGAGCAGGCACTCAGCTATCCCGATGAGAACCCGAGGGTGCACGTGACGACGGCGACCGCAGACCATAGTGTCAGCGGGATGGATCGACTGGTGTGGATCGACTGCGAGATGACCGGCCTGGACGCCGCGTCGGATCTACTCCTGGAAGTGGCCTGCTTGATCACGGACAGTGAGCTCAACATCCTCGACGAGGGCATCGACCTGGTCATCTCGGCGCCGGAGGAGGCGCTGCAGACCATGGAGCCGGTCGTCCGCGAGATGCACGAGGCCTCGGGCCTGACCGCCGCCGTCCAAGCCTCCACCTTGTCCCTCGCCGACGCGGAGCGCCAGCTCCTCGACTACGTCCGCACCCGGATTCCCGAGGTGCGCAAGGCCCCGTTGTGCGGCAACTCGATCGCCACGGACCGCACCTTCCTCGCACGCTACCTGCCGTCACTGGACGCTCACCTGCACTACCGCATGATCGACGTCTCGTCGATCATGGAGCTCGCCCGCCGCTGGTACGTGCGGGCCTACTACGCGGCTCCGGTCAAACGCGGCGGCCACCGGGCCCTAGCGGACATCCAGGAGAGCATCGAGGAGCTGCGCTACTACCGACGGGCCGTGTTCGTCCCCCAGCCGGGGCCGGGCACCGAGCAGGCCCGCGCGATCGCCGCCGAGATCCGCGACCAGGCCGATGCGTCGCTGGCCGCCCTGACCGCCGGAGGCTCCGAGCACCCGCAACCAGACGACCCGGCCGGTTCACCCGCGCGGCTTAGCGGGGGATCTTCCACCGCCCGCCTGAACGGGCAGTGATCTCGGCGAGCGCGGCCAGTGCGGTGAGCGCGGCCAGCATGACCGGGGTAACCCCCTTGCCCATCCGGTGGCGCGGACCGGTACGATAGCTTCGCTTGGTCAGGCGGCGCGGGTGGAACATCCCGGATTCGCACCGGTCGGAGGATCTCCGGTCCGGTCGGGTGTCCTCCTTCGGCATGGCAGCCAGGTTCTGGTGGGTGTAGCTCAGCTGGTAGAGCACCGGGTTGTGGTCCCGGTGGCCGCGGGTTCAAGTCCCGTCACCCACCCCAGAGCGATATCCCGCCGACCAGGCCCCGCAGGGTGGCGGACGGAGGCCCACCGCGGCAGCCGTGCGGCCCCGCCGGGCTCACTCGATGTCGAACAACCCCTGGCGGACCGCGTACATCACGGCTTCCATCCGCGAATGCAGCTGCAGTTTGTCCAGGATGTTACGAACGTGGTTCTTGACCGTGTTCTCACTGATGAACAGCTTGCGGGCAATCTCGCGGTTCGCGCGCCCCTCAGCGACCAGCTTCAGCACCTCGAGTTCTCGCGCGGTCAGGTGCGGGGCGTGCACCCGAGGACGGTCCTCGGTACCACGGGCCATCGTGGCGAACTCGACCATCAACTTCGATGCCATCGAAGGACTGATCAGACTCTGCCCATTGTGGACGGCCCGCACCGCGTCGGCCACCTCGTGCGGCGGAATCGACTTCAGCAGGTACCCGACCGCACCCGCCTTGATCGCCTCGAACAGGTCGGACTCCTCGTCCGAGACCGTGAGCATCACGATACGAGTGCGCGGAACAGCACGTTTGATGGCACCCGCCGCGGCGATCCCGTCCCGGCCCGGCATCCGGACATCCATCAGGACGATGTCCGGCGACGTCCCGGAGGCCAAGGTCAGAGCCTCTTGACCGTCACCGGCCCGGCCGACGACGCTGATGTCCTCCTCAATCTCCAGGACCGTCTGCAGGCCCTGGAGGAACAACTCATGATCATCTACTACGAGGACCCGGATCGGCGCGGAGCCCTCGACGGAGTCGGCTTCAGCGGCCGACGGCGGCACGACACTGGCCGTCATCACACATCCGGGAATCAGGATCGAATCGTCCGAGCGGCGGCAACCCGGACGCGCACGAAAGATGGTTCGGACACCATCCCACTCTACGTGATGAAGTACACACCCGAGGTCGTGACGGCGCCGAAGTGGTGCCGCCATCTCGCCCGATAAACGCATCCGACATGCCGGAAATAGTACGCGGTGGACGCTGCCACCCACCCGCATATGACCATGTTCGCGCGGCGAGTCGCGCCGGGTTTCCTCCTGGCAACGACCCCGGCGACCAACGCGAGCCAGCA
>NZ_CDWRCK010000042.1:0-2648 GCF_977927595.1 Frankia sp. CcWB3 | reverse complement strand
GATCATTAGATATCGAGCAAGGGCGATGAGTGGCCACATGGCGGTTTATGCAGGAAATTACCGAGTGTTATTACACTGATACAGTCATCTAAGAACCCTCGAAATAGTGGGCCGCTTTGCCTGGCGTGATCGGCGGATGACCGTCAATATCACCGGTATGGCCGCAGCATCCAGCAGCTCCCAGCCACGACTCCACATTAAGCCGGGTACCACCTGGTCCGAGGCGTTCGCCACCTGCCGCCAGATTGCCCCCGAGGCGTTCGACGAGGACCGCCTCCGTAATCTCTGGGGCGGGCACTGGCATCGAACTGGAAACCCACTGCACAGCCTGTCCCCCGTCGACGGCACACCGATCGCCGGGCCCCCGATGATCGAGCTGGACGAGGCCCGGGAGGCGATCCGGGCCGCTCTCGACGACCACAAGCACTGGCGCGACGTGGCGCTGCCCGAGCGCAAGGCCCGGGTACGCGCCGCCGTCGACGCCATGGACGCCCACCGCGACCTGCTGGCTCTCCTGCTCGTCTGGGAGATCGGCAAGCCCTGGCGGCTGGCGCGCACCGACGTCGACCGTGCCCTCGACGGGGTGCGCTGGTACATCGACGAGATCGACGGCATGATCGCCGGGCGCACCCCGTTACCCGGTCCGGTGAGCAACATCGCCAGCTGGAACTACCCGATGAGCGTGCTCATGCATGCCGTGCTCGTCCAGATCCTCGCCGGCAACGGCACCATCGCCAAGACCCCGACCGACGGCGGCGCCGCCTGCCTGACGCTGGCGAGCGCGCTGGCCCGCCGGGAGGGTCTGCCGGTCTCGCTGGTCTCCGGATCGGGTTCCCGGCTGAGCTCGGCGCTGGTCCGCGCCCCCGAGATCGGCTGCCTGGCCTTCGTGGGCGGCCGGTCGGCGGCTGGCCAGGTCGCCGCCGCCCTGGTCGACACCGGTAAGCGCCACTTCCTCGAGCAGGAGGGCCTCAACGCCTGGGGCATCTGGGACTTCTCCCAGTGGGACGTGCTCGCCGCCCATCTGAAGAAGGGCTTCGAGTACGGCAAGCAGCGCTGCACCGCCTACCCCCGCTACGTCGTCCAGCGCCAACTGTTCGACAGGTTCCTCCAGATGTACCTGCCGGTGGTCTCCGGCGTCCGGTTCGGCCACCCCCTCGCTGTCGCCGACGACACCGACCCGCTGCCCGAGCTGGACTACGGCCCGGTCATCACCGCGGACAAGGCGACCGAGCTGGCCGCGAAGATCGACGAGGCGATCACGAAGGGCGGCGTGCCGATCTACCGCGGAGACCTCGCGGACGGCCGGTTCATCCCCGGGCAGGACACCTCCGCCTACGTGCCGCCGGTGGCGGTCCTGAGCCCGCCGGCGTCGTCTGCGCTGCACCACGCGGAGCCGTTCGGCCCGGTCGACACCATCGTCGTCGTCGACTCGGAGGCCGAACTGCTGGCGGCGATGAACGCCTCCAACGGCGCGCTGGTCGCCTCACTGGCCTGCGACGACGAGTC
Source organism: Frankia sp. CcWB3 (assembly GCF_977927595.1). Lineage (NCBI taxonomy): Bacteria > Bacillati > Actinomycetota > Actinomycetes > Frankiales > Frankiaceae > Frankia > Frankia sp. CcWB3. The sequence continues at coordinate 1,142 of NZ_CDWRCK010000042.1, read as the reverse complement.
CCATGCCCCCCGGCTCGCCGGGGAACTGCAGGCGTTCAAGGTCGGAGTCAACAAGCCGCGCTCCCGCGGCGACCGGGACGAGCCGTTCGGTGGCCGCGGCGCCTCCTGGAAGGGGGCCTTCGTCGGCGGTGTCCATCTGGCCAGAGCCGTCACCGTGGGCGCGGACGCCGACGAGCGGCTCGTCGGCAACTTCCCGAGCTACTCCCTCTACCCGGCCGTCTGACCTGCCCAGCCGTCTGACCTGCCCGGCCGCTCCTGCCAGAAGGAGGATTCGGCTAGGCCGGCAGGCCGTGCTCGGCGAGTGGTCCGAGGCGCAGGCCGGCGTCGTCGCAGCACGCGGCGATCCCGGGCAGAGCCCCGAGCGCGCTGCGCCAGGCCTCGGGGGCCGATGTGCAGTCACAGTCGTGCAGCAGCACCGTGGCGCCCCCGCGCAGGTCGGGGGCGAGGGTGTCCAGCACGCTGCCCGGCGTCGCCTCGGCCGTCCAGTCGCGTCCCCACGCCGACCACAGGACGGGGCTGAGGTCGAGGCGGCGGGCCGCGACGAGCAGCCCGGCCGAAAGGATGCCGTGCGGCGGCCGGACGAACCGCGGCGCGCGACCGGTGATCTCGACGACCAGGTCCCGGGTGCGGGCGAGATGGTCGTGCGTGGAGCGGGGACCGCGCAACAGCATCGGGCGATGATCCCAGCCGTGCACGGCCAGCTCGTGCCCGGCGGCGGCCATCTCCCTCGCCAACGTCGGTGCACGTTCCAGCAGACCACCGAGGACGAAGAACGTCGCCCGCACGTCGAGTTCGGCGAGCACGTCGAGGAACTGCGGCGTGGACACCGGATCCGGACCATCGTCGAAGGTGAGCGCGACGTGATCAGGCGCGCCGAGCCCTGCGAGCGCCGGCGTCCACCGCAGCCGTAGTCGACGCAATGTGGTGAGCGACGGAATGCCGTAGGTGAACCCGGCCACGCCGCCCAGGGTCAACGCCGCGGCGGCAGTACGGCGGGCCATGGTGGGCCTGCGCGTCGCAACGGACCGCGTCATGGCGAAAACTCTGCCACAGATCCGGTCTCGCCTTCCGACCAGCACCCCCATGCCCGCCGCCACAGGGCAGCCCGCCGCCACAGGGCAGCCCGCCGCCATGGGTACTGC
>NZ_CDWRCK010000041.1:0-21229 GCF_977927595.1 Frankia sp. CcWB3 | reverse complement strand
GGGTGGGACCGCCAGCGGTGGGACCCGAGGGAGGAACCGGGGTGCCGGGACGCGGGCGGCCACCGCCCTGCGGTGCACCGGGACGCGGAGCGCTCGGCCCGGGTCGCGGCCCGGAAGGGGCGGACGGCAGCGGCGGCGCGGGTACGGCGGAGGCCGCGGCCGGACGGGGAGCGGCGGGTGCAGACGTCGGCGAGGCCTCCACCGGGGAAGCCTGCACCGGCGGGGACGCGGGCGACGGCGCCGGGGTCACTGGACCAGACCGGCCGGCGGGACCAGGCCGCCCGGGAACCGGACGCGGACCGGGCCGCGGCGCCAGACCAGGACGGGGCGGCGAGGTCGGACGGGCACCGCTGCCCGGCGGTCCCGGACGGCCGGTGGTCCGGCCCGGGGAGGTGGGTGTGCCGTCGGCGGGGAACGCTTCCTTCAACTTGCGGACGACGGGTGCCTCGACAGTGGACGAAGCGGACTTCACGAACTCACCGAGATCCTTGAGCTTGGCGAGCACGGTCTTACTGTCGACACCAAGCTCCTTGGCGAGCTCGTGTACGCGGGCCTTTCCTGCCACGGTGCTCCTTCGTTCGGCCCGCGGTCCGTGCCCGCGTGACCTCGTTACCTGCTGGTCGTGATCATGGCTGGGTGCTCATTGAGCGGTCATCGCTGTCTCGACCTGCTTCCCTGTCGACGTCTGTTGGCGCCGCCTGTGGGAGGGGGTGCCGCTGGCGCGGGTACCCACTCCGTCTGACCCGGCCGGCCCGCTGCCGCGGTCCGCCCGTTCCATCCATCTTTACCTGGTATCTCCTGTGCCTGATATCTCCCTGTGCCTGGCGCGACTACGGCGGACCGGCCCCGGAGGGACCGGCTACCGCGGGCAAAGCCGCTCCAGATACAGCCTGACCTGCTTCGATCCGAGCGGGCCCGACACCCGCAATGCCCGTGGGAACGCCTTGCGACGCTCCGCGAGATCGAGGCATGCAAGATCGGGATGCACGTACGCACCCCGACCGCGCATCCGACGACGAGCATCCGGCAGAAGCTCGCCGCCTTCTACAACGATACGCAGTAGGTCAGAACTCGGCGCACGGCTTCGACATCCGACACAGGTACGAACGGGCTCCGCACGACGCGCCATCGCAAGTCTATCCCGCTCGGCCCCGAGAATGGCCACCCGCGGCAGGCGATCGCCGCGGTACCGCAGCTGGTCCCGATCGTCGAGGCGCACCAGCGGAGCCCCGTTCGGATCCGCTCCCACCGCCCTCGCCGGAGTCCTCGGTGTCAGAGTGGATGTCGATGCGCCACCCCGTCAGCCGGGCGGCGAGCCGGGCGTTCTGCCCCTCGCGACCGATGGCCAACGACAGCTGGTAATCGGGCACCACCACCCGCGCCGAGCGGCTCGCCGGGTCCGTCACCTCGACCCGGGCCACCCGGGCCGGGGACAGCGCGCTCCCGACAAAGGTTGCCGGGTCGGCCGACCAGTCGACGATGTCGATCTTCTCGCCCCGCAGCTCGGCCATGACGGCACGCACCCGGCTGCCCATCGGCCCGATGCACGCGCCCTTGGGGTTGACCCCGGCCACCCGGGACCGCACCGCTATCTTGCTGCGATGCCCAGCCTCGCGGGCGATCGCGGCGAGTTCCACGGTGCCGTCGGCGACCTCGGGCACCTCCAGCCGGAACAGCCCCTTCACCAGCTCGGGATGGGTGCGGGACAACGTCACCGTGGGTCCGTGCTGCCCCCGCGCGACGTGCACCACATAACACTTGATCCGGTCACCGTGCTCGAGCCGCTCGCCGGGAACCTGCTCGGCCGGCGGCAGGACACCCTCGACGGTGCCGAGATTGACGAGCACGACCCTGGAGCCGGCCCGCTGTTCGTGATGTTGCACCACACCGGAGACGATCTCGTGCTCCCGGTCAGCGTACTGGCCGTAGGTGACCTCCTGCTGGGCCTCGCGCAGCCGCTGCATGATCACCTGTTTAGCGGTCATAGTCGCGATCCGCCCGAAGTCCGCCGGGGTGTCGTCGTACTCCCGGCTGGTGCCGTCCGGACCCCGTTCCCGGGCGAGGACGGAGACATCTCCGGTCGTCCGGTCGATCACCACCCGGGCGTCCTGCGCGGACCCGGCCGTGTGGTGATAGGCCGTCAGCAGTGCCGTCTCCATCGCCTGCACCAAGGTGTCAAAGGCAATGTCCTTCTCCCGCTCGATTCCGCGCAGCGCGGCCACGTCGAGCTTCACCGGGTCATCTCCTTACCGGCCGCGCCCCGGGGGCCGGCCTCCCGGCCGTCGTCATTGGATTCCCTCCCCGGCGCCGCCGGAAGATCGTCGCCCGGCTCCCCAGACCCGAGATCGGCTGTCTCGCCGGGTTCCACCAACGCGGCGGACGAAGACGGCGTCTCCACCGACTCGACAGAAAGATCATCATACGCCTCGGCCGAGAACTCGACCTCGACAGTAGCCCGGGCCACCTGTACGAAGGTCACCCGCGCAAGCCGCCGGCGCGGGGGGCGTCCGGGCCGCGCGGGATCCGTCGCCACCGCCAGGTCCGCCCCCGATTCGTCGGCGGAGAGGACACGCCCGGCGAGGACGATGCCGTCTCGATCACGTACCGTGACAAGCCTGCCGATCGCGCGGCGCCAGTGCCGAGGCTCGGTCAGCGGCCGTTCGACGCCCGGTGAGGTGACCTCGAGAACATAAGGCCCGGCGACCAGGCCCTGGCCGTCGGTCTCGGCGGCGTCGAGCAGCTCGGAGGCGAGCCGGCTGGCGTCCGCGGCCGCGTCCAGGTCGACTCCGCCGTCGCGGTCCACCACCACCCGCACCACGCTGCGCGATCCGGCCCGTGCCACCGTCACATCCTCGAGATCGAAACCCGCGTCGGCGAGGCCGGCCGCCAGCCGAGCCCGCAGCGCCGTCCGAACGCCGCCGCGCCCGCGGGCCGATCCGGATGGGCTCCGGTCGCGCGCGCGGCCGGCCTCCCCCGCCCCTGCCACTTCGACCGTCCCTTCCCGCATCCGCGATGCCTGATCATCCGCCGGACCCACGACGCCGCTCCCCACGCCGTAGGCCGGCCGCCACATTGTCATCCCCCGGGGGCGATACCCAGGTTCGGCCGGCGCCATCAAGCCGTGCGACCCTCGTCGACCCGACCTGCGGCACCGTCGAACAACGAGGACCGACCGCCGACGGTCCCGCCGGGCTGGGCCGTCACAGGGGCGAACGGCATCCCGGGTGAGATCCATAGCCTACGTCCGCCCCGACCGGAGTCCGTCGCGACCCGGGGGTAACCGGATCAGGCCGCGCGGACCACACGGCGGTCCGGACGACAGCAGGGGATGTGCGAAGCTGCGACGGTGGATCCGGCGAACCTCACCCACGCCTCCCGACGACGGGTCCTCGCCGGGCTGACCGGCCTCACCCTCACCGGATTTACCGGATTCGAGGCCGCCGGGTGCAGCACCACGGTCGCGACGAACCGGACCGGTCCCGCAGTGAGCCTGGGCGGCGACGACCGCCGGGCGGCGAGGGCCGCCGCCGTCCGGGCGACCGCGCTGGCCGCGGCATACCGGACGGCGGCCGAGCGCCACCCGTCCCTGCGTCCCCTGTTCGACACGCTGCGGGCCCATCACGAAGTCCAGCTCCGGACCTTGGCCGAACAGTTCCCGGGCTCCGCACCGACCACGCCGGCCCAGGCAGCCACCCCGGCCCAGGCAGCCATGCCGACCCGGACGATCGGGCGCGACGGCGCCGGGACGGCGGGAACGGCGCAGCTCGTCGACGAGTCACCCACGGCCCGCGCCGCCACCATCGCCTCCCTGACCGGGATGGAGGGTGCGGCGACGAACGCGGCCCGCACCGACTGCCTGCGCGCGGGCGGTCCGCTCGCGTCCCTGCTGGCGAGCATGTGCGCCGCCGGGACCGCGCATGCGGAGCTGCTGGCCATCTCTGCGAGCCGGGTGTCCGGATGACCGCCGGCACACCACCGGGCGATCCGGCGTCGGCGACCCCCACGGAATCGACCGCCGCAACCGACCACCCGGATCCCGCGGGTGTCGCGGCGCTGGTCACGATGCTCACGGCCACGCATGCCGCCGTCTACGCCGCCGCGGCGGCGGGAGGTGCCCTCGCGCCGCTCGACCCGGCCGCGGCGCAGGCGCGTGAGCTCGCACGACTGAGCTATCTGGCGCACCAGGCGCTGCGCGACGACCTCATCACCGCGATCCGGGCCCGCGGCGGGGAGGCGCCACCGGCACTGCCCGCCTATCGACTCCCCGTCGCACCGGAGGGAATCGGGGCGGCACTGGCCCTCCTGGCCAGGATCGAGGACGCCTGCGCCATGGCGGCCCACGACGCCGTCACCGTGCTCGTCGGGGACGTCCGTGCGCTGGCCCTGGACGCGCTGACCGGCACCGCCGTACGCGCGCAGCGGGCCCGCATCGCGGCCGGCATGCCGCTGGCGGCCGCGAGCCGCGCGCTACCGGGGACGTGACCTGGCGTCCAGGGAGGCCGGGCCCGCTCCAGGAAGCGGGCCGCTCCCGTCAGCGGGTGACCCACGCGTCGGGGTCGCCGCCGAGGGTGGTCACGATGTCCGGAAGCTGACCACTCGCCACGTCAGCGAGGGTCACGGCCTCCAGCACCCGCCGCAGGTTCACCCGAACCGCGATCCACACATCCTGCAGGTTCTTGGCCGCGCCGTCGTAGTTCGTGTCCTCGGGACGCCGGCCTCGCACGCTGGCGAGCGGACCGTCGGTCGCCCGGATCACCGTGGCGATGGTGATCCGGTCGGGAGGAAGGCTCAGCTGGTATCCCCCGTCCGCGCCCCGGCGGCTCTGGACCAGCCCCGCCCGGCGTAGATCGGTGAGGATGTTCTCGAGGAAGCGCAGCGGCAGATCCTGCGCCGCGGCAAGCGCCTCGCCCTTGACGAGCCGACCGTTGCTCGCGGCCAACGTCAGGAGTGCGCGCAATGCGTAGTCGGCGCGAGCGGAGATCTGCATGCATCCATTCTGCCGCCGGTCCTCGCCGAATGGGTGGGCCGGGTCGGCAGCGGGCGAGGCGCGGCCCCGCGCCAACGGGCGCTGTTCCCGCCGCCGGCTCGGTCGAACGAGCCTGCCGGCCAACGAACCTGCCAGCCAACGAACCTGCCGGCCGGGGAATCGGGAACTTCCTCAGCCAGCCCTCTCGGGATGGGGGGCGTCCGTGCCGCCGTCGGCGGAGGAGGTGGCCGTGGTGGCGGCTCCGACCGCCGCCACCTCCTTTGTACCGGCCGCGGCGGACCCGCCGGCGCTGCCGCCCCGGCGACGCCGAGCCGCCCGGACCGCCGTCGTACCCTCCGCAACCAGCCCACGGCGCTGCCGCATCCGCTGGTCCACCGCGTTGAATCCGGCATCGATGAGCACCCCGACCACGAAGATCGTGATCATCGAGGCCAGTACCCCGACCGTGTCGAGCAGTTCGCGGGCATTCTGCAGGTCGGCCCCGACGGACGGATGCCCCGGAACGATGACCAGCAACTCGCCGGCCATCAGGCTGCGCCAGGCGAACGCCCAGCCCTGCTTCAGGCCCGCGAGCACCGAGGGCAGGGCCGCCGGTACCACGATGTACCGGTAGAGGGACAGGCCACGCGCGCCCATGCTGCGGCCGACCTGGACCAGTAGAGGCGGCACGTAGTCCACGCCGTAGATGACGCCGTTGGCCACCGACGGCGCCGCCCCGAGCACCACCACGAACATGATCGCGGACTCGCTGAGCTTGAACAGCAGGACGGCGAGCGGGAACCAGACGATCGAGGGCATCGTCTGCACCGCGGTGATGAACGATCCCACCGCGGTACGCAGGACCCCGAAGCGGGACACCGCGATCCCGACCACGGTGCCGATGAGCACGGCGAGGGCGTATCCCTCCAGGGCCCGGACCAGGGTGCGGGCCAGAGCGTCCCAGAAGTGTCCGCTGCCCAGCTGGTCGACGAACTCGCCCAGCGCCTCGCCCGGCCCGGGCAGCACATAGCTGGGCTTCCAGCCGCTCCAGACGACGATCTGCCAGAACAGCAGGAACAGGAGCAGAGCGCCGAGCTTCGGCCAGGTGGCCGCCCAGGCGCGGGCCGCGAACGGCCGCCGTTGCGCGGTCGGGATGTCCAGCGCGTCGAGGCCGGCGAGGGCCACGTCGACGTCGAGGGGCTCGCCGGCCTCGCCGAGCCCGGCACTCTTACGGCTGGGGACGCTGACGTCAGTGGCCATGGCGGCCAACCTCCTCGCGTAGCCGCGCGGTCACCTCGGTGGCGAGCTCCGAGACGTGGGTGGAGTCGAGCCGGCGGGGGCGGTCGATATCGACGTCGAAGATCTCCACGACCCGGCCGGGCCGGGAGGACAGCAGCACGATGCGGTCACCGAGCCGGACCGCCTCGCGCACATCGTGGGTGACGAAGATGACGGTGACCCCCGTCTCCCGCCAGATCCGTTCGAGTTCGTCGTGGAGCAGATCGCGGGTCATCGCGTCGAGCGCACCGAACGGCTCGTCCATGCACAGGATGTCGGCCTCCTGCGCGAAGGCCCGGGCCAGGCTCACCCGCTGGCGCATGCCGCCGGACAGCTCATGGGGGCGCTTCGCGGACAGGCCGGCCAGCCGGACCATCGCGAGCAGGCTCTCGACCCGGTCCCGCCGCTCGGCCTTGCCGATCCCCCGCAGCCGCAGCGGCACCTCCACGTTGCCGCCCGCCGTCAGCCAGGGCAGCAACGCCGAATCCTGGAACATCATCCCGACCCGCCGGCCGGTGGTGTCAACGACGCCCACGGAGGGCTGGTCGAGACCGGCGATCAGGGCGAGCAGGGTCGATTTCCCACAGCCGGACGCACCGAGGAGACAGACGAACTCGCCCGCCCGGACATCCAGGGAGACGTTGTCGAGCGCCTTGACGCTGGCGGGCCCGGATCCGAAGACCCGGCTGACGCGGTGGATGCGCAGCGCGGTGTCGGTGAGTACAGCGGTCATGGTTCATTCCCCCGTCGCGGTGTATGCGGCCGGTGTGCATGGACGGACGGATGGACGGATGGACCAGGCCGGGGCATCGATGATCGACACCCCGGTCTGGTCGTCGCCCTGTGGTCTCGGACCGAGGTTCAGCCGGCCCGGCTACCGGGGGTGCCGCGGGTCAGGAGTCGGAGACCGTCGGTTTGCCCTGCTTGGCGAGGATCTCGTTGAGGACCGTCAGATCGAACAGACCGTCGAGCTTCGGGTTCTCGATGAGGCCGAGCTCCTCCTGGTGCTTCGCTGAGGTGAACAGGGACGCCGCGATCGGGTCCGGAGTGAAGGTCAGCCCCTTCCAGGCCGAGGTGAGGATCTTGTCGGGCAGCGGCTTGCCGCTCAGCTTGCCCAGTGCCGTGTTGGTGACCTTCGCGCCGGCGTCACGGTCGGCGTTGAGCGCGTTGATCGATTCCACGTTCGCCGTGATGAGCCGGCGGACGATCTCCGGGTTCTTCTTCAGGTAGTCCGTGCTCACCAGAAGCACCGTCGTGACGAACTGGCCCTTGGTCTCCGGCCACTCGTCGGCCTCGTTGACGAGCACCTTGCCCCCCGCGGCGACGAGCCGGGAGGCTATCGACTCGGGCACCCAGGCCCCGTCGATGGCCTTGTTGGCGAAGGCGTCCACCGTCACGGTGTTGTCCTGGGGCTTGATGGAGACATCACCCCCGCCCTGGGGGTCGGTCTTCAGCCCGTTCTCCTTGAGGAAGTACCGCAGCGCCACGTCCTGGGTGTTGCCCAGGCTCGGGGTGGCGAGCGTGGTGCCCTTGAGCTGCGCGACGGAGGTGATCTCAGGCTTGACCACCAGCGACGCACCACCCGAGGTGGCGCCGGAGACGATCCGCACCGCCTCCCCGTGCGACTTGATGAAGCTGTTGACCGCCGGGTTGGGACCGATATAGCCGGCATCGATGGCGCCGGACAGAATCGCCTCCGCCTCCTGCACGCCGGAGTTGAAGGTCGACGTCTTGAGCGTGACTCCAGAACCGAGGTCCTTGGCGAAGATCCCCTTCTCGACGCCGTAGAGAGCTGGCGCGTGGGTGAGGTTCGGAAAGTACCCGAGCCGCAGGGTGCCGGTGACCTGGCCGTCCGAGGCGACCGTCTGGGAGTCCCCGTCGTCACTCGAGCAGCCCACCACCGCCAGTACGAGCGCCCCCGCGGCGATGAGTGGCGTCGCTGCACGCCACAGTCTGCTCGGTCTCATAGATACCCCCTCACGCAGGCTGACGCCCGCGCCATGCATGTCGATCGAAGTCATCGGGATGGTAAGCATGCCAGATGGTGCCCATCCTGGCCATGTGACTTCATCGCGATGACATCGTTCTGCAATATCTTTGACCGGCCAGATGCACACAGCCGACAAAACGGACATTGCTGGGGATCAAAGAGGCCCCGGACACCATCGGAGCGGGTCCGGGATGGTCTCAGACCGGGATCGATCTCAGGACAAGATCAACATCAGAACAGGATCGACGCGAAGGTCCCGACCCGCTGGAAGCCCACCCGGTCGTAGACCCGGCGGGCGGCATGGTTGAAGTCGTTGACGTACAGGCTGACCAGTGGGGCGAAGGCGGACCGCGCCAGCGCGACCACACTCGCGGTTCCCGCGACGCCAAGGCCGCGCCCACGCAGCGCCGGGTCGACCCAGACGCCCTGGATCTGGCAGACGTCGCCCGCGACGGCGCCGATCTCGGCCTTGAACAGCACCCGGCCGTCGGCGATGTGGGCGAAGGAACGCCGCTGACCGACGAACTCGGCGACGCGGGCGCGGTAAAGGGCACCGCCGTCAGCGAGCACCGGGGACACCCCGATCTCCTCGGTGAACATGGCGATGCAGGCCGGCAGGATGACGTCCAGCTCGTCCGGGCGCACCGGGCGCACCGCCGGATCTGGGGCGACCCGCGGCGGGCGGTCGATCACGAGCAGGGGCTGGTCGGCCCGTACCTCCCGGGCCCGCCCCCAGGTCGGCTCCAGATGCTTCCACATCGCCGTCACCGAGGAGGAGACGCCGACGATGGACGAGCAGCGCCGTCCCTGCCGGCGAGCCCGCTCGGCGAACAGTCTCACCGAGGTGGGGCCTGCCGCCACGGGCCAGAGGTTGGCGCCGGAATAACACAGAGCGACCAGGCAGCCATCCACGGTGTGCCCCCACATCTCGGCGCCGAGACGCCACGGGTCGAGCCCCGCAGCCTCGACCCGAGATGCGACGAACACATCGGCGACCGGGTTGCGGGCCAAGAGCTCGCGGACGGCCGGAAGATCCCTGTCGTCAAGCAGACAGGGCGGCGCGGACCGCAGAGGTAGGCCCATCCGGTCGAACCGGTTAACCCACGGAAACCGAGGGTTCGCCGGACGGGGTGCCGTCCGCCGCCATCTCCTCGGCCAGCCGCATGGCTTCCTCAATGAGGGTTTCCACGATCTGTGCCTCCGGAACGGTCTTCACGACCTCACCTCGGACGAAGATCTGACCCTTGCCGTTCCCGGAGGCGACGCCGAGATCGGCCTCCCTGGCCTCGCCCGGCCCGTTCACGACGCAGCCCATGACGGCGACGCGCAACGGGACCTCCATGCCCTCGAGACCGGCGCTGACCTGATTGGCAAGGGTGTAGACGTCAACCTGAGCCCGACCGCAGGAGGGGCAGGATACGATCTCGAGTTTACGCTGCCGAAGTCCCAGGGACTCCAGGATCGCGGTGCCGACCTTCACCTCCTCGACCGGCGGTGCCGACAGCGACACTCTGATCGTGTCACCGATTCCCTCGGCGAGCAGGGCCCCGAAGGCGACCGCGGACTTGACCGTGCCCTGGAAGGACGGCCCGGCCTCGGTGACACCGAGGTGCAGCGGGTAGTCGCAGGCCTGGGCGAGCAGCCGGTACGCCTGGATCATGACGACCGGGTCGTGGTGCTTCACCGAGATCTTGATGTCGCGGAAGTCGTGCTCCTCGAACAGCGAGCATTCCCACAGGGCCGACTCCGTCAGCGCCTCCGGCGTGGCCTTGCCGTACTTCGCCAACAGCCGCTTGTCGAGCGAACCCGCGTTGACCCCGATCCGGATCGGAACGCCGGCGGCCTTCGCCGCGCGAGCAATCTCCCCGACCTTGTCGTCAAAAGCCTTGATGTTGCCGGGGTTGACCCGGACCGCGGCGCAGCCCGCGTCGATCGCGGCGAAGACGTACTTGGGCTGGAAGTGGATATCGGCAATCACCGGGATCGGGGATTTGCGGGCGATCGCGGCGAGGGCACCAGCGTCGTCTTGGCTTGGCACCGCGACCCGGACGATCTGGCATCCCGACGCTGTCAGCTGTGCGATCTGCTGCAGCGTGGCGTTGACGTCTGACGTCAACGTGGTGCACATCGACTGAACGGAGACCGGAGCGTCACCCCCGACCGGGACGTTGCCCACGTGGATCTGCCGGCTGTGCCGCCGCGTGCCGAGCGGACGGGCCGGAGCGGTTGGCATGCCCAGAGTTACGGTCACGTTGTCCTCACTGGCGAATCGGAGACGAAGATCGACGTGCGACTGACTCGGCCTGTCGGCTGCAGGAGGCAGGGCAGAATGGCACACCGTCGCGCATGTTCATACGGAATTACTGATTCAGGCGAATGGGATTGACAATGTCGGCGGACAGGACAAGCAGACTGAACCCGAGCAGTACGACGACCGTGGCGTACGTGGCTGGTAACAGTTTGGCGAAATCCACCTTCTGTACCGGACCGCGATAACCCCGGAGCCTGCGTAGGCCATGCCGGGCCTGCTCGAAGCCCAGCACGGCAATATGACCGCCGTCCAACGGGAGTAGGGGCAACAGGTTAAAAATTCCGACCGCGAGATTGATCGCGGCGACCAGAATGAGAAGATTCCGCACCCGGTCCACGGCCGAACTGCCCTCGGCCGAGACCACATCACCGCCGATACGCGCCGCTCCCACCACGCTGATGAAACCCTGGGGGTCGCGGTTGTCGCTGAAGATATTAGCGATATCACCGATCCGGCGGGTCAGCGTCTCATACATACCGGTGAACCCGGACCCGATGACATCGAAGGTGCGGGGCACGGCTTCGATCGGGTTGTAGTGCACTGTCTCGGTTCCCGGTCTGACGCCCAAGGCGCCGACCCGGTCGTCGCCCGCCTGCCCGGTCTCCCGATCGCGCCTGCCCTCCACCAGGTTCGGCGTGAGGGTGAGGGTGCGGCCGTCCCGTTCGACGACCATCACCGCAGGCCCCGCTCCGTGCGCACGCACCTGCCGGGTGAACTGCGCCCAAGTCGTGACCGGAACTCCGCCGAAGCTGACGATCCGGTCGCCCGGCCGCAGACCGGCCGCCGCGGCCGGCCCCGGTCCGGAACAGGTCGCGGTCGTGGCGACGCAGCTCGTCGCGCCGACCCTCGACTCGCTGATCGTGGTCGTGCCCAGGACAACAAGCACTCCGTAGACCAACACGATGGCGATGACGAAATGCACGAAAGAACCAGCCGACATGACCACGAGCCGGGCTCGCGCCCGCGCATTGTGGAAGGCGCGGGGTTCATCGGCCAGATCGATCTCCTCGAGCGGAGTCATCCCCTCGATCTTGACGAAACCGCCGGCCGGAATGGCCTTGATGCCGTACTCGGTCTCCCCCCGCCGCCAGGACCAGATAGTCGGCCCGAAACCGACGAAGAACTTGGAGGCCTTCATACCGTAGTGCCGGGCCGTCACGAAATGCCCGGCCTCGTGCGCGACGACCGACACCAGCAGGGCCAGTGCGAACGCCACAATGCCGAGAAGCTCCATCAGACCGCCCTCTCGGCGCCGGGGGGGCGACTCACACCATGTCCCGTTCGGTCTCGCGCCGGATCAGCCGCCCGGCCGCCGCCCGCGCGGCCCGTTCGGTGGCGAACACCTCCTCCACGCTGGGATGATCGATCACTTCGTGCTCGGCGATGACCTCGGCCACCAGGTCGACAATACGGATGAAGGGCAGCCGCCCGGCGAGGAAGGCGGCCACCGCCTCCTCGTTCGCGGCGTTGAAGACCGCGGGGGCGGTGCCGCCGCGCCGCCCGGCCATGCGGGCAAGCTCCACCGCCGGGAACGCCACCTCGTCCAGCGGTTCGAAGGTGAGCGCCTGCGCCCGCGACCAGTCCATCGGCGGCTGCGCCTGCGCCACCCGGTCCGGCCAGCCGAGCGCCAGCGCGATGGGCAGCCGCATGTCCGGCGGGGAGACCTGAGCGATCGTCGAGCCGTCGGTGAACTCGACCATCGAGTGCACCAACGACTGGGGGTGCACGACGACCTCGATGTCGTCGTAGGGAACCCCGAAGAACAGGTGCGCCTCGATCAGCTCGAGCCCCTTGTTCATCAGGGTCGCCGAGTTGATCGTCACCAGGGGTCCCATGTCCCAGGTGGGATGGGCCAACGCCTGCTCCGGGGTAACGGCGGCAAGCTCGTCGCGGCGGCGCCCGCGGAAGGGACCTCCGCTGGCGGTCAGCACCAGCTTGCGTACCTCGTCCCGTCGCCCGCCCCGCAGGCACTGCGCCAGTGCGGAGTGCTCGGAATCCACCGGCACCAGGCGGTCGGGGTCGCCACCGAGCGCGTCGAGCACCAACGGCCCCCCGGCGACCAGCGATTCCTTGTTCGCCAACGCCACCGTCCGGCCGGCGGCCAGCGCCGCGAGCGTCGGGGCCAACCCGACCGAGCCGGTGATGCCGTTGAGGACGATGTCGCACGGCCACGCCGCGATCTCGCTCGCGGCGTCGGGACCGGCGAGAATCTTTGGCACGGGGAACTCACCCCGACGGTAGCCCCGCCGCGGCGCCTCGGCGAAGAAGGCCAACTGGAGGTCCTGAGCGGCCGAGGCCGCCGCCACTCCCACGGCCTGGACGCCGAGGTCCAGTGCCTGAGCGGCGAGCAGGTCCACCCGGGACCCGCCGCCCATCAACGCCACCACCCGGAACCGCTGCGGGTTGCGGCGTACGACATCTATCGCCTGGGTTCCGATCGAACCGGTGGACCCGAGCAGGACAACCTCACGCAGGATCGAAGCCTCCACCACGTCACCCATTCTCTCAGGCCCACCGACCGCTCGGCACCGCCCTGTTCGGTTCATGACAGGTGCCACCCGAAGATGCGCAATGGGTCCGGTGACAACTACGTTTCGTCAGGTCTGGTGGGCAGGACTTTGCGGTCGCCGCCCACCCCGATCGGCCACCCCGATCCGGGTGACACGTCGGCCCGGTCGGTCACGTCGACGACGGCTCCGACGTCTGCTCATCCCCGGCCGGGCGAGGAAGAAGGTGTGGCGCCGGTTGCCGGCTGCCCGGACGGTTCGGCACCGGGGGTGGCATCCGGGGAGGCGGACGACGCCGACGTGGTGGCGGGTCCGGAGGATGCGGCGGGTCCAGAGGATCCAGCCGCCGGTGCCGCGGGAGTCGGACTGGTGGCGACGCCCGGGCTGGCGGGACCGGCGGAGACGGCAGGGCCGGGCAGGCCACTCGTCGCGGACGTAGGCGTGTAACCGAAATAGGTCAACGCCACGATGGTGGCACTCAGGCTGACGGAGGTCGGACCCAGCGCCGGACGTGCCTGCGCCCCCGGCCAGGTGTGCCCCGCGCCCTGCATGGCCAACAGCCCGACGTCATGGCCGGCTGGGCAGCCGCTCCACACGGTGCGCTGCCAGGCAGCCGTGTCCCGGGAGGTCTGGCGGGCTCCGCTGCAGCCCAGAGCGGAGGCGTACCGGGCGAGCCGGTCCTCCACGGGCTGAGCGACGACTCCGGTGAAGGGGGCCGGCCGCGAAGCGCCTCCGCCGGCATACGGCGCGATCTGGTCCGAGGTCCCATGGATCTCCAGGACGTTGGTGGCGGGCTTGGCGCAGGAGCCGGGCAGCACGCTCGACCCGACGGTCACCGCCGCCGCAAGACGGCCCGGCAGCGCGCAGGCCAGCGTGAGCACCATGTTCGCGCCGTCCGCGTAGCCCACGGCGAAGACGCGTCCCGCCTCCAGGCACATCTGACCGACGAGGTCGTTGAGCAGCGCGCCGACGAAGAGCACGTCGTCGGGTCCCACCGCCTTCGATCTGGTGAAGTTCCACCGCCCCTGCATCCCGATCGGGGCGGCGACCACGAAGCCCGCCTTCGTCCCCTGATCGGCGAGCCGCGTGTACGCTTCCAGATCTTCCGGCGCCTGGTTCAGATCATGGAAATTGAAGATCAGCGGTAGTGGCCTGACCCGAGGACCCGCGGTCGGTACGGCGAGGACGTAGCCGCGCTCGGTTCCTCCCACCCGCAGCGTGCGGGTACCGATCCCGGACGGCAGGGTCTTCCCGGTGACGCAGCCGCTCTCGGGGGGTGGTGGGACCGTGGGCAACGGTATGGCCGACGCCACGGCGGCACCGGCGGCACGGCCGCCGGACGCCCCGAGAGCGGCCTGGGTCGCCGAGGTCTTCGCCGGCCCCGGTTCCTGGGACATCGCGTACCACAGGAGCAGCAGCAACACCCCGGCAGCGGCCGTGATCGGCAGCCATACGGTGTTCGTCGCCCGGATATCCGGGCGGGAGGCCCCCCGGCGTCGGCTCGTCGGACTACCGAAGGACACGGTCACCGTCAGACGTCGCGCTCCCCGCGCCACCGAACTCGGCGGGACGGTCGGATCCGACCTGCTCCGGCTGGTCTGTCCGCTCCGGCTGGTCCGTCCGCTCCGGCTTCCCGGCCGGCTCGGCCGCAAGCTGTCCGCAGGCTGCCGCGATCTCCCGGCCCCGGGTGTCGCGCACCGTCGTCACGATGCCGCGGTCACGGAGCCGGCGGGCGAACGCGCGCTGGCCGGCCGGGACGCTGGCGCGCCATGAGGATCCACCGGTTGGATTCAACGGAATGAGGTTCACATGCGCGAGCCGGCCTACGAGCAGGTCCGCGAGGGCGTCGGCGCGTTCCACGTCATCGTTGACCCCATCGATCAGCGCGTACTCGACGCTTACCCGTCTGCCGGTCACCTCGGCGTACTCCCAGGCGGCCGCGAGCACCTCGGCCACCGGCCAACGGGTGTTGATGGGGACGAGTTCGTTCCGCAGAACGTCGTCCGGGGCGTGCAGGGACACCGCCAGAGTCACCGGCAGGCCCTCTCCGGCGAGGCGACGGATCGCCGGAACGAGGCCGACAGTGCTGACCGTCAGGCCGCGCGCCGACAGGCCCAGCCCGTCGGGGGGGTGAGCGGTGAGGCGGCGTAGCGCGACAATCACCGCGGCGTAGTTCGCCAGCGGCTCGCCCATCCCCATGAAGACCACGTTCGACAACCTGGTCGCGCCGCCCGCGAGCTCACGGCGCTGAAGAACCCGGGCGGCGTGCACGACCTGTTCGACGATCTCCGCGGTCGACAGGTTGCGGGTCAGCCCGCCCTGACCGGTGGCGCAGAACGGGCAGCCCATGCCGCAGCCCGCCTGGCTCGACACACAGACCGTCGCGCGATCCGGATATCTCATGATCACAGACTCGAGAGATGCGCCGTCCACGGTCCGCCACGCCGTCTTGCGGGTCAGACCGTCGTCGCAGCTCAGCGTCCGCACCGGGACGAGCAGCCTCGGCAGCAGGGCGTCGAGGAGCGGCTGGCGGTCCCGCTCCGGCAGGTCGGTCATCGCCTCGGGCTCATCGGCGGCGATCAACCGGGCATAATAGTGCCGGGCCACCTGATCGGCGCGGAAGGCCGGCTGCCCCAGCGACACCGCGACGTCACGTCGTTCCTGACGGGTCAGGTCGGCGAGGTGGCGCGGCACTCGGCCCGCTCGCCGGGTGAGCGTCAGCCGCACGGGCCAGCCCGCCTCGGCAGGTGAGGGCTGGTCCGGACGTCCGGATTCGGCGGTCGTGGCAGTCATCGCGGATCCAGTCTGCCAGGTGACCGCGACCGAGACGAATGCACGGATCTGTCCGAAGGGACCCACGAGAGGCGAGACCTGTCGGCTGAACCCGGTTCCGATCAGTTCAGGAAGGAAGTGATCAGAAGCCAGGCGACCGGGGCGGTGCACAACAACGAGTCCAAGCGGTCCATCAGGCCACCATGGCCGGGCAGCAGACTGCTCATGTCCTTGATGCCGATGTCGCGCTTGAGCAGGGACTCACCCAGGTCGCCGATCGTCGCGGTACACGCGACCGCCAGCCCGAGCAGAACGCCCTGCCAGGCCTCGGCCCCCAGCGGCCAGGCCAGCACGATCCCGGCGACGATCACACAGGTCACCGCCGAACCGACGAATCCCTCCCACGACTTCCCCGGGGAGACGGTAGGGGCCATCTTGTGCCGACCGCCGGAGAGGACACCGGCCGTGTAACCACCGACGTCGCTGGCCACCACCGTTCCCAGAAAGGCGACGACTCGCCAGCGACCATCGGAGGGTTCGGTGAGCAGCGCGGCGAAGCCAGCCGGAAAGCCGATGTAGCCGGCCACGAAGGCGGCGCCGGCGACGTCGCGGAGCAGACCCGTGGACGGCCCGAAAGCACGGACCAGCGCCGCCACGCCGATGGTGCCGGCGAGAGTCAGCAGCAGGCCGGTGGTCCCATCGACGTACGCGACGACCGGCATGGCCGCCGCCCCGGCAACCAGGGGAAGCAGGGGAACCCGTACCTGCGTCAGTCGGATCGCGCGGACCACCTCGTGGGTGCCCAGGGCCATCGCGACACTGATCACCCCGACAAAGATTACCCGCAGGGTGAACAGCGGAACGAGGATGACGGCACCGAGAAGGATGCCGACACCGATGGCGGCCGGCAGGTTGCGGCCGGCACGTGAGGGCCGGGGCACCATCCCGGCGGGCCGACCGTGATTACCGGGCCCGCGGGGATTACCGGACTCAAGCGGATTACCGGGCCCATGCGAGGATCCCGGCGGCGCGGATGACCCGGACGGCCCGGACTCAGCCACCGCGCGGCCGTCGACAGTCGTCATGGCCGCCCGGCCGTGGGCAGCGACCGCCGCATCGCGCACGCGTCATGCGCGGATCCGGGGACCGTCCAGACGATTCCGAAACCATGGGAATCGAACATCGGAGCAGGCGGCCGGCATCGAGAACGGACGCAGGAATGATCAAACCGAGAGAAGATCCGATTCCTTGAGCCGAAGAAGTTCATCCACCTGCCCGACGTATCGGTGGGTTGCCTCGTCGAGATCCTTCTCACCCCGCCGGCCCTCGTCCTCGCCGGCATCGCCGTCCCGCACGATCCGATCGATCGTGTCCTTGGCGTGACGTCGGACGTTGCGGATGCTCACCCGGGCTTCCTCGGCCTTGGTCCGAGCTACCTTGACAAGATCGCGACGCCGTTGCTCGGACAGCTCCGGAAAAACACACCGGATGATGGTGCCGTCGTTGCTCGGGTTGACCCCGAGATCGGAATCGCGCACAGCCTTCTCGATCGCCCCCAGAGACGACTTGTCGTAAGGCGTGATGATCACCATACGCGGCTCCGGGATGTGGAACGACGCGAGCTGCTGCACCGGTGTCGGAGCGCCGTAGTAATCCACCAGGATCTTGGAGAAGACCGCGGGAGTGATACGCCCCGTGCGGATGTTCGCGAAGTCCTCCTTGGCGACCGAGACCGCCTTCTCCATCTTCTCCTCGGCCTCGAGAAGCGTGTCGTCGATCACCGCATTTCCTTCCGTCTGTTCCTGGTCCGCCGGCGTCCACCGGGCGCCGGTCCTGTTATCATCGCAGTTCGGCCGAGCGCAGCCGAGTTCGTCGTCCCAGGGGCGAAGCCGTCCCGCCCGGTCCCGGATTCGCCTGACCGAGATCGCACAGCCGCCGCATGCAGTGTGCCTTACCACGGCGTCCCCGCTGACCTGGGCCGACACGGCACGCCGACCGGGCCGGGAAGCATCACCTTGTCATCTCGAGGCGTGGCCATCCCGATCCCGGTGGCGTGCCGGACCACCGCACCCACCGAGAAGCCTCGGAGCCGCCGGCCGCCCGATCAGGGAGCCGGCGATCCGACGACGCTCAGGCCTGGCGGATGTTGAACCGGGAGAACCGACCGACCTCGATCTTCTCACCCAGCGACGCGCCGGCCTGGTCAAGCAGAGCTCGGATGGTCACCTTGCCGTCCTTCACCCATGGCTGGTCAAGCAGCACGCTACTCTTCACATACCCGTTGACACGTCCTTCAACAATCTTCGCGATCGCCTGCTCGGGCTTGCCCTCCTCGCGGGCCGCGGCCTCGTAGATCTTTCGCTCCGCCTCGAGGACCTCGTTCGGGATCTGCTCGGCGGTGACATACAGCGGGTCCGCCGCGGCGATGTGCTGCGCGAGATCGCGGGCGAGTTGCTTGAAGTCCTCGGTCTTGGCCACGAAGTCCGTCTCGCAGCGAAGCTCGACGAGCACGCCGAGGGTAGGCGGGAGCTGCGGGTCGGTCCGGTGCAGGTAGGACTCGACCAGGCCGTTGGCGGCGCTGCGTGCCGCACGCTTGGCGACCTGTGCCTTGCCCTTCTCCCGCAGCCAGGACTTGGCCTTCTCGAAGTCCCCGGCGTTGTCGACCAGCGCCTTCTTGACGTCGCTCATCCCAGCGCCGGTGAGCTCCCGGAGCTTCCGGATGTCAGCGACTGAAATCTCTGCCATGGTGCTCTTCTCGTCGGTGTGGGTCTGGATGCTGTCGTAGTTCTACCGGTCCCGGCCCCGCGGTGCCCTTCGGGCGTCGCGGGAGCGCCCACCCGAGCGGCCCGGGGCCCGGGTCCGACCACCGGAACCAGGCCTGACATTCGGGAGCGGTGGTCCCCGACCCGACTCGGGGAACCACCGTCCTCCTCACACGATGTCACCGCTGGTCGATCGCCATCACCGCGGGCGAATGAGACGCGGTAGCGGGTCAGACCGTGGTGCCGACCGCGGCGTCCGGTCGTGTCCCGTCCGCGGGCCCCGCCGTCGCCGGCTCCACCGCACCCGGGGCCTCGACAGGTGCCTCACCACGCAGCAGTGCCTGCTCCCACTCGGCGAGCGGCTCCTCACCCGCAGACTGCTCGGGCTTGGCATCGGCAGAGCTCGAGGCGCCCGCACGGGCCATCAGACCGTCCGCGACCGCATCGGCGACCACCCGGGTGAGCAGCGCAGCGCTGCGGATCGCGTCGTCGTTGCCGGGGATCGGGTAATCGACCTCGTCCGGGTCGCAGTTCGTGTCGAGAATCGCCACGACGGGAATGCCGAGCTTGCGGGCCTCACCGACGGCGATGTGCTCCTTCTTCGTGTCGACGACCCACACCGCGCTCGGCACCCGGCTCATGTCGCGGATACCGCCGAGGGTGCGCTCGAGCTTGACCTTCTCCCGGGTCAGCACGAGCTGTTCCTTCTTCGTGCGCACCTCGGTGCCGCCGGTCACCTCGATCTCCTCGAGCTCCTTGAGCCGCTGAAGACGCTTGTAGACCGTGGAGAAGTTGGTCAGCATGCCACCGAGCCACCGCTCCTTGACGTACGGCATCCCGACCCGGGCCGCATGTTCCTCGATTGCCTCCTGGGCCTGCTTCTTCGTCCCGATGAACAGGACCGTCCCACCGTGCGCCACGGTCTCCTTGACGAAGTCGTAGGCGCGGTCGATGTAGGACAGCGTCTGCTGCAGGTCGATGATGTAAATGCCGTTACGTTCGGTGAAGATGTACCGCTTCATCTTCGGATTCCAGCGCTTGGTCTGGTGCCCGAAGTGCACACCGCTCTCCAGCAGCTGCTTCATGGTGACGACGGCCATCGGACGTCGCTCCTTCCCGCCCGGCCTGGGCCGGGACGCCTCGGTTGTGACGGCGCCATCTGACGACGGCAGCCCCTGACGCCCGATTGGTCGTGGCCGTCGCTGTGCGGCGGACCGAGGAGACCCTTCCGATGATCCGATCCGGATCATCGGAAGTGGGCGTGCGAACTGGGCCCGGTGGACGGGCCCTGCGAGCGATGATACCTGCCGGGTACGAGGATCCATCGGGCGACCACATCGGATCGGATCAACGGACCGGCCGGCGATGTCCACAGAGCGCGGGCACCGACAGCATGCGGCGGGAGTTATCCACAGATCACACGGCCGGTCTACCCAACGGCATCAAAACGCCGCACCGTGGACGAGGCCGGTCCGCTCCCCCCTCGGATCGGCACAGCGGCGGCCGGACGAGCGGACCTGGACCGGGTCCGGCCGCCGCGCCTCCCCCGGACCCGGAGGTGTCACCGTCATGCCCCCTTTGCCACGCTTCGACCCGCTCTGGCTCGTCATCCCGGCGGTCGCCATCCTGATCGCCCTGGGACGGCCCACTACGATGCCGATCAAGCCGCACGCCGACGGGCCACGCCTCGTCCTGGCCGCACGTGATCCGCAACGGAGCACCACCGCCTTGTCCGAGCCCTTGTCCGAGCCCGGGCGGTCCGCCCCGTCCGGTGCGACCGACTCCGCCGGTGGGCTCGGCCCCGGTGACGGGTTCGGTACCGCGCCCCGCCACGACGTCATCGAGCAGGCCCTGGGGGTCAGCCAGGTTCGGGCCGTGGTGAGGACCCCGGTCCCACCTCCTCTCAGGCTCACCCCCGGCACGTCGGCGGAACCCTCGACGACACCTGCTCCGTCCACAGCGCGGTCGACGCCGGCGGCGCATCCGGCCCCCTCGCCTCGCGCCCCCTCGCCGAAGGCAACCTCGTCATCTCGACGACCGGCGACTCCCACCGTCCGGCCTCCCTCCGCCCCACGATCTCCCCGGCCGGCGGACCGCCGAGCCGGGGAACGAACGCGGCCGGCCGTGACCCCGCCGGCCGCCGGCCCGCCGGGCGGCGGAGAAGGGGACGAGCACCCGGACCCGCCACCCGGCGACGTCAGACCGGAGAACTCCGCGGCACCGCCGGCCCACGGCGGCAGGGTCCGGGCTCTGCGATGGCCGTTGTCGGGGGCCGTCACGGTGAGCCGCGGTTTCGAACGCCCGCTTTCGCCCTACGGACCGGGTCATCGCGGAATCGACCTCAAAGCCTCTCCGGCCGCCCCGGTTCTCGCCGCAGCCGACGGGGTGGTGAGTTTCGCCGGGTCCGTGGCGAACCGCGGCATCGTCACCGTCACGCATGGCGACCTCCGCACGACCTACGAACCACTGACGCCGGCGATCAGCCCCGGAACCGCGGTCCGAGCCGGGGACCTGCTCGGCTGGATGAGCGATGGCCATCCAGGCTGTCCGGTGGCCGCATGCCTGCACTGGGGGCTTCTGCGCCGGACGGACTACCTCAATCCTCTGCTGTTCTTCCGCAGAACTCCGCCCCGCCTCCTGCCC
>NZ_CDWRCK010000040.1:0-21680 GCF_977927595.1 Frankia sp. CcWB3 | reverse complement strand
GCATCAAGATGATCAAACGGCAGATGTTCGGCCGCGCCAGCTTCGGCCTGCTCCGCAAACGGGCCCTCCTCACCCGATGATCACCGGCGGGCCAGAAGAATCACAAGATCAGCGACAGATCCAGATCCAGATCCGCTTCACCCTCACCGGCGAGCACCTCGCGGCCTACGTTGGCACCTGACCGAGGACACCGGCGTGCTGTTCGAAGCGGACCGGGAAGCTGGCGATGCCGCGCAGGACGAGGTTCCTACGGTAGGCGAGGTCGTCCGTGAGCGGCGTCATCGTGATCCCTCTCCGGATGAGCTCGTGCAGCACCATCTCCATCTCCAGGCGGGCGAGCGGCGCGCCGAGGCAGTAGTGGATGCCGAGGCTGAACGTGAGATGACGCTTCGCGGGCGTCTGGCCCGCGTACCGGGTGATGTCGAACCGCTCGGCGTCAGGGAACGCCGCCGGATCCCGGTTGGCCGAGCCGAAGAGCAACACGACGCCGTCACCGGCCTGGAACGTGTGCCCGGCGAGTTCCGTCCGCTGGTGGGCGAGGCGGGTGGTCATGTGCACCGGCGAGTCGTAACGCAGCATCTCCTCGACGGCGGGCTCTGCCAACCGCGGGGTGGATCGGAGCAAGGCGTACTGGTCGGGGTGGCGGATCAACGCCAGGATGCCGTTGGCGACCAGGTTGACACTTGTCTCGTGCCCGGCTACCAGCAGCGTGACGCAGGTCGCGAGCATCTCGTTCTCGGTCAGGACGTCGCCCTGCTCCTCGACGGCGGCGAGCTCGCTGATCAGGTCATCGGCCGGTTCGGCGCGACGCCGGGTGATGAGGGCACGGAAGTAGGCCACGAAGTCGCGGGCGGCCTGGGAGCGTGCGTCACGTTCCTCGGGCAAGAGGAGCGGGTCGGGGTCGAACCCGCGGGCGAGCGTCCCCGACCAGCGCTGAAGGTCCGGATGGTCCTCGGCCGGCGCGCCGAGCAGCTCGGCGATGATGGTGAGCGGCAACGGGTAGGCCAACGCGGTAATCACGTCGACCTCGCGGGCCTCGACGATCGCGTCGAACAGGTCCGTGACGAGTTGCTCGATGCGGGGCCGCAGGTTGGCCACCGTGCGCGGGGTGAACGCCTTGCTGACCAGCCCGCGCAGCCGGGTGTGGTCGGGCGGGTCCATCCAGAGGAACGAGGTCGGCAAGTCAAGGGTGTCGACGCCGGGATGGAACAATTCGGCCTCGTGGGCGTGACTCCAGGTGTTGTCCTGGAGAACGGTCGCGCAGTCCTGGTAGCGGGTCACCAGGTGTACGCCCAGCGGAGTGGGAAAAAGCGGTTCGGCCTCGCGGGCCGCGGCGTACCGGGGATAAGGGTTGGGCCAGTGCTCGGGATCGAACGCATCGAAGACGACCCGCGGCACGCCGGCGCGAGGGGCGGTGACGTCCGGTTCGGCACCCGTTTCGTTCACGCTCATTGGTCTCCCTGGAATGCGGTGGGCCGGGCGTCGTGGGCGGTCGGTCAATCCCGAAGGCGGACCGGAAGGGTGTCCAGCCCGTGGATGGCGACCGTGTTGCGCCAGACGGGTTCGTCGGTCAGTGACAGCCCGGGGGCGCGGCGCAGGAGGGTGTCCACGGCGATCTGAGTCTCCAGCCGGCCGAGATGCGCGCCGAGGCAGTAGTGGAGCCCCTCGCTGAACGAGAGGTGGCGCGGCGCGGGGGTGCGGCCGGCGAACCGGGTGATGTCCAGACGCTCCGGATCGGTGTACACGGCGGGGTCGCGGTTGGCGGCGGCGGTCAGGATGACGATGCCGTCCCCCCCGCGCGAACGTATGCCCGGCCAGCTCCCGTTCCGCCAACGCGACCCGGTGGGTGAACTGCACGGGCGGCTCGTAGCGGAGCAACTCGTCAACGGCGGGCGCCGCGAGATCGGGATCGGCAAGCCAGAGCGCGATCTGGTCGGGGTTGCGCACCATGGCCACGACACCCTTGCCGATCAGGTCGGAGACGGTCTCGTACCCCCCGATCAGCAACCCCACGGACAGCCCGAGTGCCTCCCGGCCGCTCAGCTCGCCGCGGTCCTCGGCCGCGCACATCCCGCTCAGCATGTCGTCGCGAGGATCCTCGCGCCGCTGCGCGAGTAGCGCCGCGAAGTACGCCTCGAACTCCCGCATGGCCTCCGGCCTGCGCGCCAGGCTCTCGGGCGACTGCAGGACGTCCGGATCCGTGCCGCGGACGATCTCCAGCGACCACTTCTGGACCGCGGGGTAGTCCTCGGGCGGGATGCCAAACATGTCGCCGATGAGGGTGAGCGGCAGTGGCCGCGCGAACGCCTCCATCAGGTCAACCTCGCCGGCCTCGATCGCCGCGTCGAGCAGCGCGTTGACGAGATCTTCGATCCGCTGCCGGAGCCCCTCGGTGCTGCGCGGGACGAACGCCCGTTTGACCAGCCCGCGTAGCCGAGTGTGGTCCGGCGGGTCCATCCGCAGCATCGACCCCGGCACGTCGTCGGGAGCCACTCCTGGACGGAAGGGGTTGATGCCCTCCTCGTAGCCGTGGCCCCACAGCGCGTCCGTGAAAACCGCCGAGCACTCCTCGTAGCGTGTCGCCATGAGAATACCCGGACTGATCGGGTACAGTGCGGCGAAATCGCGGACGGCCGCGTACCGCGGGTAGGGGTTGGATCGGTGCATGGGGTGAAAGGCGTCGAAGACAACCTGCGGCGCAGTGGACACGTCCACGCCCCTCTCTCGGCACGGGTGCCACAAAATCATCTCGCTGGAGTTCCGTTGATTACAGTGCCGTTGATGACAGCCTCTGCCGACTACCACGAGATGAACATTCTTCGAACCGATTCGGTCGCGATGTCGATGGAATGCTCACATAAACGCCCCGTGCGCCGCAAGGTCGTCTATGACTCGATAGGAGAAACGGATCGCCGGTGTAAACACCCGGCGAGGCGAGGAATAATCCGTGTCGGAGTCCCAGCGGACGTCGATCGACGCCATATGCGACCATGGGGGCACTGATGTGTCCACCTACGTGTTGGACCAGGGGCATCCGGACGAGCGCACCCGCCTCGAAGCGATGGCGCAGCTGTGGGACCCGGGCACCATGCGGCTCGTGGCGGCCCTGGGTATCGGCGCTGGGCATCACTGCCTCGAGGTCGGCGCGGGCACCGGCTCGGTCGCCCGGGCCCTGGCCGAGGTCGTCGGCCCCACGGGGCACGTCCTCGCGGTGGACCGCGACATCCGCTTCCTCGACCGGCTACCGGAGCCGGTCGAGGTCCGGCGCATGGACGTGATGGTCGACGATCTTCCGCACGCGCGGTTCGACCTGGTCCACGCCCGGCTCCTGATCGCACACCTCCACCCCCATCGGCGTGCGCTCCAACGGCTCGCGGCGGCGGTCGCACCAGGCGGCTGGCTTCTGATCGAGGAGGTCGATTGGACCTGCGCCGACCTGGTCGTCCCGGAGGCGCCGATACACACCGCCATGGTCCGCGCGCTGCAAGGGCTCATAGGCGAGGGTGGCGGGTTTGACGCGACCTATGGCCGCCGACTCCTCGGCGATGTGCTCAGCCTGGACCTCACCGACGAGTCCGCGCAGTACCACGGCGTTCAGTCCCGCGGCACCGGCGAGTCGTGGCTCGCCTGGCAGCTCCTCGTGGAGCGGTTCCAGGAGAGCATCATTGAAGCCGGACTGCTGACCCGGGACGAGGTGGACCAGTGGTGGTCCCTCAGCCGCGACGAGAACAACCTCCTCATCAGCGCGGCGATGTTCGCCGCCTGGGCCCGGCGGTCCTGCCAGACATGATCGCTGATGGGTCTCCGGGCCGTCCGCCCGCCGGTCGTCGCGAGGTGTACCGGATCACCGCAGCCGCGTAGCGACCGGACGGATGGTGATTTCGGGACCCCGAACCAAGATTGTCAGCCCTAGCTGGCAAACGGTTCTTGTGCTGCCGCGTCCCCGCGGGGGAGTGTTTCGCGGTTCGTGAAGTCCGCGGGCCGGGTAGGATGCCGTTCGACCAGGCAGGAGCCTTCGAAGGGGTTCATCACACGCCGCCCTGCCGGGGTGGGCTGGCCCCGGGCCGGCGGGGGCTCGCCGTGGACAATATCATCATTGCAGCGACCGCCTTCGCTGTGGTCTTCCCGGCCGAGCTGCCGGACAAGACGTTCGTGGCGGCACTCGTTCTGGGTGCCCGCTGCCGGCCGCTGCCGGTTCTCGCTGGGATTTGGGCAGCGTTCGCAGTGCACGTCGGCGTCGCCACCGCCGTCGGCGGCTTGGTCGCGGCGCTGCCCCGAAGGGCTGTCGAGTTGGTCGCCGGGGCGCTGTTCTTCGTCGGTGCGGTCCTCCTCCTGCGTTCCCACCCCGCCGACCCCGCCGAACTGGAGGGGCACAAGGCCGCCGGCGTCGAGGGACCCGCCGCGAGACGCGTATGGGCCGAGGCGTTCGGTGTTGTCCTCGTCGCCGAGTTCGGTGATCTCACCCAGATTCTCACCGCCACCCTCGCGGCCCGCTACCACCGCCCGATTCCCGTCGGCGTCGGCGCGTTGCTGGCCCTGTGCACCGTCACTGGGCTGGCTGTCGCCTTTGGCCACTTCCTGCTGCGGGTCGCTCCGCTGCGCCGGGTCCAGCAGTTCGCCGCCCTCGTTCTGCTCGGCCTTTCCATCTCCACTATGGTGGACGTCCTGCGCGGGTAAGGGAGATCCCTGGTCGGCGGCCGACACGCCGCCTGCGTGCGCGGGCTCCGGTCGGCGGTGCGCCCAGGCCCACTGGTCGCGAGCCGGTGGCACCGCAACTCAGCGTGGTGGCGGTGCGGGGGACCGGGTCGGAAGCCGACCGGAGTGACCTCTGGGCGCCGTGCGGGTGATGCTCGCGATGTCGATGGTGGCGATCTTCGATTGGCCGGCCGGGCGCCTCAGCGGGGGCGGACGTGCCGGTCGAGGAAGGCGAGTGCCCGTGACCAGGCGTCGGCCGCGGCGACCGGGCGGTAGACCGCCTCCCGGTCGTCGCTGTGGAAGGCGTGGCCGGCCCCGGCGTAGCTGACCAGCTCCGTCGGGGCGCCCGAGCGTGCGGCCGCGGCCCGTAGGGCGGCGATCTCGTCGGTGGAGATCAGGGCGTCTTCCTCGCCGTAGAGGCCGAGCCACGGCCCGCGCAACGACGGTGCCGCCTCCACCAAGGCGGGGATGCCGGGCCAGTACGGTGTGCTGACCCCGCCGCCGTAGAACGACACCGCCGCGGCGAGGGGGTGCCGGGTGGCGGTGTGCAGCGCGACCGTGCCACCCATGCAGAAGCCGATGACTGCGCTCCGCTCGGCGGGGAAGCCCGCGTCGAGGAGGTGCCCGAGCGCCGCGTCGATGTCGGCGTCGATGCCCGCGCCGGACAGGGTGCCCATCGTCGACGTGGCCGCGGCCCAGCCGTCGGCCGGGTCCACCTCGTCCAGCCCGTCGCGGTGATACAGGTGCGGGGCCACGGCGAGCCAGCCGGCACCGGCGAGCCGGTCGCAGACGGAGACCAGGTACGGCGTGATGCCTCGGGCGTCCTGGACGACGACCATGCCGCCGCGCGGCGGGTCCTCCGCGGCCGGGGCGAGGACTGTGAGCGGCAGCCCGCCGCGGCCGCGGACGACCTGCGCCCGCAGCCGGGCCCTGTCTTCGCCGTGATGTCGTGTTCGATGGGACGTCGCGTCGTTCGTTCCGGTTGCCATGGCGCCATCCTTTCCGCCGGCGAGCCTTCCCGCCCGATCCGCCTGTCCTGCACCTGGTGTCTGGAACCGCCGCGGACCGGCGGGTTCACCCGGACACGCCGGGCCGCGACACGCCACCAGACAGGCCTCGACAACATGAAGGCGTCACGCTACTCCTTGTAGTGGCCTGGCGGGTGTCGCTGGACGGAGGGAGGACGCGGTGAGGCAACCACTGCCGAGGGTGGCGGCGACCTGGGGGAGCGCGGTGGACCCGGCGCACGTCGACCGGACCGTCGGAGCCCTCCTGTGGTGAGCGGGGGACGGCATCGTGGCGGCGGCGAACATGATCCTCTTCCGGGACAGCGCCCCCAGCCGGGACACTCGGCGCCGTCGCCCCCACTGGCCTCGGGCGAGACCGGCCTGCCCGGCTTGCCCGGCCTGCCCGATCCGGCCGATCCGGCTGATCCGGCCGGACGGGCGTGGGCCCGGCTCGGCGGCGTCGACGGGCTCGGCACGCCCGGTGCCCGGCGGATCGCCGTCATCACCGTCGGCATGGCCCTGCTGATGGGCGTCCTGGTCTGGCTGTACGGAACGTCCGTCACCAGCCTGCGCCCCCGGGACCTGCCGATCCTCACCGTGGGCCCGGCACCCGCGGCGACCGCGCTCGCCGACCAGATCAGCCGGGTGGAGCCGGGCGCCCTCACGGTGCGCACGGTGCCGACGGTGGCCGCCGCCGACCGTGCGCTGCGCGAGCGTGACGCCTACGCCGCGATCGTCATCGGCGGCAACGGCCTGACCCTGCGGGTCGCCTCCGCGGCGAGCCCGGCGGTCACCGAGGCGCTGACCCGGGGCATCCGGGTGTTCATGCCAGGTCTGGAGATCCCGGTGGTCGACGTGGTGGCCAACGCGCCACGGGACCAGACCGGCGGCGGGCTGGCGGCCGGTTACCTCCCGTTGACGCTGGTGATCACCGCGGCCGGCGTGCTGCTGGCGCGGATGGTGGGGTCGCGGGTGATCCGGCTCGTCGGGCTCGCCGCGCTCGCGGTGCTCTCCGGCTTCGCCGGGGCCGTCGCGCTGCAGGGGGCGTTGGACGTCCTGCCCGGGGAGTTCCTGACGACTATGGCGGTCGTGACGTTGCTGGCGCTGGCCGTCGCCGGGCCGGTCCTGGGACTCGGTGCGGTCGCGGGCGTGCCGGGTCTCGTCGCCGCGGTGCTGGTTCTGGTCGCTGGTGCCGCCCTGTCGGCGGTGGCCTCCGCACCGGAGATGCTGCCACAGCCCTGGGGCGACATCGGCCAGTTCGCGCCGCCGGGGGCGGGTGCCACGCTGCTGCGCTCGACGGCCTACTTCGACGGTGCCGGCGGTGGCCGTCCGGTACTGGTCCTCGCCGGCTGGTTCGTCGTCGGGCTGGGTCTGGCGGTCGTCGGTCGGCCCGTCCGTCCACAGGAGGGGCGAATCCGCCTCAGGGTGACATCCGGCCCGAGCGTCCCGGCGCGCCGAGGCGGCATTCGAGCATAGGGTCGCAGACGTGGACCGCCGCATCTTCGGACTGGAGAACGAGTACGGCGTCACCTGCGTGTTCCGGGGGCAGCGACGGCTGTCCCCGGACGAGGTGGCACGGTACCTGTTCCGTCGTGTCGTGTCATGGGGACGCAGCAGCAACGTGTTCCTCAAGAACGGCGCCCGCCTCTACCTGGATGTCGGTAGCCATCCGGAGTACGCCACCCCGGAATGCGACTCCGTGCCCGACCTGGTCACCCACGACAAGGCCGGGGAACGCATCCTCGAGGGCCTGCTTGTCGAGGCCGAACGACGGCTGCGCGAGGAGGGCATCGCCGGCGACATCCATCTGTTCAAGAACAACACCGACTCCGCCGGCAACAGCTACGGCTGTCACGAGAACTACCTCGTCGGCCGGCACGGCGAGTTCTCGAAGCTCGCGGACGTGCTGGTGCCGTTCCTGGTCAGCCGGCAGATCCTGTGCGGCGCGGGCAAGGTGCTGCAGACCCCGCGGGGCGCGGTGTACTGCATCTCCCAGCGCGCCGAGCACATCTGGGAGTCGGTGTCCTCGGCGACCACCCGGTCCCGGCCGATCATCAACACCCGTGACGAGCCGCACGCCGACGCCGAGCGGTTCCGGCGGCTGCACGTGATCGTCGGCGACTCGAACATGAGTGAGACGACCATGCTGCTCAAGCTCGGGGCGACCGACCTGGTGCTGCGCATGATCGAAGCCGGCGTGATGCTGCGGGACATGACCCTGGAGAACCCGATCCGGGCGATTCGCGAGGTCAGCCACGACATGACCTGCCAGCGCAGGATCAAGCTGGCCAACGGGCGTGAGGTCAGCGCGCTGGACATCCAGCGGGAGTACTACTCCAAGGCGGTCGAGTTCGTGGAGCGCCGCGGCGGGGACGAGGTCGCCAAGCGGGTGCTCGACCTGTGGGGCCGCACCCTGCTCGCGATCGAGACCGACGACCTCGAGCTTGTCGCCCGTGAGATCGACTGGGTGACGAAGTACGTGCTCATCGAGCGGTTCCGGCACAAGCACGGGCTGTCGCTGGCCTCGCCGCGGGTCGCCGAGCTCGACCTGAAATACCACGACATCCACCGTGACCGGGGCCTGTACTACCGGATGGAACGGGCTGGTCTGGTCGAGCGCGTCACCCGTGACCTCGACGTCTTCGAGGCCAAGTCACGCCCCCCGCAGACCACCCGGGCCCGGCTGCGCGGCGAGTTCATCAAGCGCGCCCAAGAGAAACGCCGGGACTTCACGGTCGACTGGGTCCACCTGAAGCTCAATGATCAGGCTCAGCGTACGGTCCTGTGCAAGGACCCGTTCCGTTCCGTCGACGATCGGGTCGACAAGCTCATCGCCAGTATGTGAGGACTCGAGCCCCTGTGATGTTCGTGCCGCGACGCGCCGGCGTCGTCCTGCCCTTCGCGTCAGCCCGTTCCGGCTCGCGTGGCAGCGGCCGTCGGCCGTCCGCCACCCGCCGGCACCTGCTCGCGGGTGCCGTGCTGCCCGCCGTGCTGCTCGCCCCGCTCCTGGCCGGCTGCGGCGCCTCCGACGCCCCCGACGGCACCAAGGCGGCGCCGGTGCCCTCCCGGACGGCCGTCGACGGCACCTCCGGGCGGGTCCCCGCGGTCGCGGGTGCCACCGACCTGAGCCGCAAGCCGATCTCCGCGGCGGGCTGGGGGACGGCGCCGGCCACGCTGGTCACCACCGATCTCGTGACCGGTCACGGCGCGGTCGCCTCCGCCACCAGCACCGCCACCGTCCGGTACGTGGGCGTGCTCTGGCGCGACGGCAAGGAGTTCGACAGCAGCTGGGCGCGGGGCCAGCCGGCGACCTTCCCGCTGGACGGCACGATCGCCGGCTTCGGGCAGGGCATCGACGGGATGCGCGTCGGCGGCCGCCGCCAGATCATCATCCCGCCCGACCTCGGGTACGGCCCGGTGGGGGGACGTCCGCCGACGATCCTCGCCGACGACACTCTGGTGTTCGTGGTGGACCTGATCGCGGTCGACGGGGCCACGCCGGGCGTCGGGGCTACGTCGGGCGTCGGGGCCGGCGCCGGCCAGCCGTAGCCCACCGGCCCTCACCCGGCCCGGCCGTGGGTGGCCCGGTGGGCGCGACCGGTGCGCCAGCGGTGGGGCGGGGACGGGGTGGTGCGTGGCCGGTGAACTCCGGCGGCTACCCTTTGCGGGTGTGTCCCGGCGACGGGTGGAGCGGCTCCTCAACCTGACGATGTGCCTGATGGCGACATCGCGCTTCCTCACCGTGTCCCAGATCGGCGAGCTGGTGGAGGGCTACGAGCCCGGGCGCACCGAGGAAGAGCAGGACGCCTTCCGGCGGATGTTCGAGCGGGACAAGGCGTATCTGCGGGAGATCGGCATCCCCCTGGAGACCGGCGCGGACTCGGCGTTCAGCAACGAGATCGGCTACCGTATCCGCCGCGGCGACTACGCGCTGCCCGACATCGCCCTGGAACCGGACGAGGCCGCGGCTTTGGCTGTCGCCGGCTCGCTGTGGTCGAGCACGGCGCTCGCCGGGCCCGCCGCCAGCGCCCTGCGCAAGCTCGCCGCGGGCGGGGCCGCGGTGATGTGGTGGCGGGCTCGGCGTGCTCGACGGCTTCGAACCGCGGGTCGATGCAACCGAGCCGGCCTTCGAGCAGCGCCTCGCGGCGGTCCAGGCCGGTCGGACCATCCGCTTCCCGTACCGGAAGGTCGGTGAGACGGACTCCGCCGACCGGCACGTCGAGCCCTGGGGTGTGCTGTCCTGGCGGGGGCGGTGGTACCTCGCCGGGCACGACCTGCACCGTGGTGCGGCCCGGGTGTTCCGGCTGTCCCGGTTCACCGGCCCGGTGCGCATGGTCGGACCGGCCGGCGCGGTCCAGGTCCCGCCAGGGGTCGACCTGCGGGCGATGGTCTCGGCGCAGGCCCCCCGGACCGCTTCCGGACCGCCACGCTGGCGGTCCGCCGGGGCAGCGCGCACGCGCTGCGACGGTACGCCCGCCCGGCGGCGTCGCCGTCGCCGGGCGACGCCGATCCGTCGCCGGACACGAATCCACCGCCGGGCATGGATCTGCTGGAGATGGATTTCGCCGACACCGAACAGCTCGCCCGGTGGATCGTCGGATCGGGTCCGGACGTCGTCGTCGTCGACCCACCCGAGCTGCGCGCGGCTGTGGTCGGTCGGCTCCGGGCGGCCATCACGGGCACCGCCGCCACGCTCGCGGGCACCGCCGCCCGCGGCGTGGCGTTCCCACCTGCGGGGGTGCGCCGCGACGAACGCCCGGTGAGCGCCCGATGATCCGCCGTGCGGTGCCCGCCCCGGTTCATCGTCCGGCGCTCGCTCCGGGCACGCGGTGAGCGCCGCCACCGACCGGCTGAGCCGGCTGCTCGCGCTCGTCCCCTGGTTGCGGGCGCATCCCGGGATCTCCCTGACCGAGGCGGCGGTGGCCTTCGGGGTCACCCCCCGCCAGCTGCGCGACGACCTCGACCTGCTGTTCGTCTGCGGCCTGCCCGGCGGCGCGCCCGGGGACCTCATCGACCTGAGCTATTCCGGTGATCAGATCACCGTCGTCGATCCGCAGACTCTCGACCGGCCGCTGCGGCTGTCGGTCGACGAGGCGACGGCCCTGATCGTCGCCGCCCGCGCGCTCGCCGACGTGCCCGGCCTCGCCGGCCGCGAGGCCCTGGACCGGGCGCTGGAGAAGCTGGAGGAGGCGCCGGCACCGCCGCCGTCGGCCAGGTACGCGTCACCCTCGACGTCCACGACGAGGTCCTCGCGGTGGTGCAGCGGGCGCTGCGGGACCGCCGACGGGTGCATCTGCGCTACCTGGTTTGGTCCCGCGACGAGCTGACCGAGCGCGACGTCGACCCGATGCGGGTGCTGGTCCAGGACGGCCGCTGGTACCTGGAGGGATGGTGCCACCGGGCGGAGGCGGTGCGGCTGTTCCGGCTGGACCGCATCGACGGGCCGGGCGGGGTGACGATCCTCGACGCCCCGGCGGTCCCGCCGCCGGGTACGGTGTCCCGCGACACCAGGGAGGGGATCTACCGGCCCGGCCCGGCGGACGTGCGGGTCGTGCTGGAGCTGGCGTCCCCGGCCCGGTGGGTGGCCGACTACTACCCGGTCACCGAGGTGCGCGAGCTGCCCAGCGGACGGCTCGAGGTCACGCTGTACGCCGGGGAGACCTCCTGGCTGCACCGGCTGGTCCTCGGCCTCGGGGCCGACGTGCGGGTGGTCGAGCCGCCGGCGCTCGCCGAGGAGGTGCACGCCTTGGCCCGCCGGGCCCTGCTCGCCTACGGGCTCACGCCGACCGCCGAGTAGGGTGATCGGTGTGCTCTGGGCGCTCCTCTACCTCGTCCTCATCGTCGGCGCGCTCGCCCTGCTGGCGCTCAGTGCGTGGCGGGTGTGGCAGAAGATGCGCGCGGTGCGGGCCGCCACGACGGAGCTGTCCGCGCGGGTCTCGGCCCTGGCCTCGGACACCGCGGCGCTCGCGGCGCGGCTCGACCACGTCGAGGTCAGCGCGCGGCTCGCCGAACGCACGTCCTGACCGGATCCGCTTGACCGGATCCGTGGTCCCCGTGTGATCCGCCGGGAGTGACCGTCGCGTGACGTCGATCGTGCCATATGGTCTTGTGTTGCCACAATCCAGGACTTCCGGCTTGACGAGGTAGCGATCGGTGATGATTTGGGGTTTCTGGTGTCGTTGTGGACACGCTTTGCCCGCCGAGTGCTACGAGCTATCGTGCAGGTTGGCTTCGTTGCGCATCCGTCATCTCCGGGATACCCGCACGCCGTCTATCCCCTCTTAGGCTGGCGGACGTAGCATCGATCGCACCGGTCGTCGGACCGGGCCCGGTACCGCGCTCATCGGAGGACGCCGACCATGCCAAATCTGGGCACCACCGAAATCATCATCATCGCCCTCGTCGTTCTGGTGCTGTTCGGGTCGAAGAAGCTTCCTGACGCCGCGCGTTCCTTCGGTCGTTCGCTGCGCATCTTCAAGGCCGAGACAAAGGGCCTGCGCGAGGATGACCAGCCCGCGCCCGCGGCGCAGCCGGCCCCGTTGTCGATCGAGGCCCGGCCGCCGGTGGCCCAGCCGCAGGCCGCCGCGCCCGGTCAGGCCCCCGCCTCGTCCGTGAATGCCACCGCGTCCGTGAACGGCACCGCCTCGGCCGCCGACCGGGGCTGACCTCACGGCGGTCCCACGGCCTGTCGGGCGTCCGCCGGCGCCCCTTCCTCCTTCCTCTCGACCAGGAGCCGCCGACGTGCCAGGGTTGCCCACGCCGCGAAGGCTCGTCGCATCGGTGAACCACCGCCGCACGCGTACTGTCGAGGACAGTCGCATGCCGCTCACCGAGCATCTGCGTGAGCTGCGCAACCGCGTCGCCATCGCGCTCCTCGCGTTCGCGGTCGCCAGTGTCGTCTGTTTCATCTTCGAGCCGCGCATCTTCGACTGGCTCAAGGCGCCGTACTGCGACCTGCCGGCGAGCAAGCGGTTCAGCCCGGATGGCCTGGCAGCGGACGACTGCACCCTGTACTTCTTCGGCATCCTCGACGCGTTCACCATCCGCCTGAAGATCTCTATGATCGCCGCGGCGGTGGTCTCCTCGCCGGTGTGGCTGTATCAGCTCTGGTCCTTCATCACCCCTGGTCTGCACCGTCACGAGCGGCGCTGGTCGCTGACCTTTGTCGGCGTCTCCCTCGCCCTGTTCGCCACCGGCGGGGTCTTCGCCTACCTGACGTTGTCGACCGGGCTGGGTCTGCTGCTCGGCTTCGGCGGCAACGGGCTGGTCAGCGTCCTGGACGGCAACCGGTACCTCAGCTACGTCCAGGCGATGCTGCTGATCTTCGGACTGTCATTCGAGGTTCCGCTGCTCGTCACGATGCTGAATCTGGCCGGGATCATCAGCACCGCCAAGTTGCGGTCCTGGCGGCGGGCCGAGATCTTCCTGGTGTTCGTGTTCGCTGCGATCGTCACCCCCAGCCAGGACCCGTTCACCATGCTCGCGCTGGGCCTGCCCATGGTGGTCCTCTACGAGGTCGCACTGATCATCGGCTGGCTTAACGACCGGCGGGTGGCCCGCCGCGGGGACACCTCCCCGTACACCGACCTGGACGACGACGAGACCTCCCCGCTGGACTTCGACGACGCCCCGCCCCGCTCGGCGGCCTCCGCGGGCCCCGCGGCGACGGCCACGTCGCCCGGCACGGCGGACCCGGCCGGCACCGGGTCGTCGACACCCGTCGGCGCGGGGACGGCCCCCGTCGCCCCGGGCTTCTCGGGTACCGACGTCACCCACGGCGACATCACCTGACGGGCCTACGGCGACATCACCTGATGATCGTCGGTTCCTCCCCGGCCGGTCGGGACCGGCGTAAACCGGTCGGCTGCCGGCCGTCGCGTCCCGTAGGGTGGCTGATGTGTCCTCCACGCCCGAGATTCTTGTGGAGTTCGCCGCTGGCCTCCCCTTCGGGCTCGACCCGTTCCAGTTCGAGGCGGTTGCGGCGCTGGCGGCCGGTGAAGGGGTGCTCGTCGCGGCCCCGACGGGAGCGGGTAAGACGGTCGTCGGCGAGTTCGCCGCCCATCTCGCCCTGCGCACCGGGACGCGTTGCTTCTACACGACGCCGATCAAGGCGCTGTCGAACCAGAAGTACGCCGATCTCGTCTCCCGCTACGGCGCCGCCTCGGTCGGCCTGCTGACCGGGGACACCTCCCGCAACGGCGACGCCCCGATCGTGGTGATGACCACCGAGGTCCTGCGCAACATGCTCTACGCCGGCCCGGCCGACAACGGCCGGCTGGACGACCTCGGCTACGTCGTCATGGACGAGGTGCATTACCTCGCCGACCGCCAGCGCGGCGCCGTGTGGGAGGAGGTCATCATCCATCTGCCGGCGCAGGTCCGGCTGGTTTCCCTGTCCGCGACGGTGAGTAACGCCGAGGAGTTCGCCGAGTGGCTGGTCACGGTGCGCGGCCACACCCGGGTCATCGTCAGCGATCATCGCCCCGTTCCGCTGTGGCAGCATGTGCTCGCTGACCGCACCCTGTACGACCTGTTCCTCGAGGACACTCCTGGCACCCCGCCGCCGGGCGGACCCGCGGCACTTCGTGCCGTCCTGGACGATGATCTCGCCCGGTCGAGGTGGAGCGCCGGGGTCGAGGCCGGGAACGCCGGGGTCGAGGCCGGATTCGAGGTAGCCGGCACCCGGCGCGCCACCATCGGCGATCGGGACCGCGGCGATCGGGACCGCGGGCGGGAGCGGGAGCGGCCCGGCGGGCGGGACCGGGGCGGTAACCGTAACGGCGAACGGGGCCGGGACACCCAGAGGGGTCGCGGTGGCGACCGTGGTCGCAATGGGGGTGCCGGCCGGGCGCTCGTGGCAGACTTCCCCGCGGCCCGTGGTGGTCCGACGGCGGTCGGTGGACGAGTGGTGAACCCGGACCTGCTGCGGCTGGCCCGCGAGGAGAGCCGGGCGCTGTCGGGGGGCTATCCCACGGTCGGCCGCGGCCGGGGGGCGGCCGGCGCGCGCCGGCGGACGTGGGTGCCGGGCCGGCCGGAGGTCGTCGAACGGCTCGACCGCGACGGCCTGCTCCCCGCGATCGTCTTCGTGTTCAGCCGGGCCGGCTGCGATGCGGCGGTCACCTCCTGCGTGCGTGCGGGTCTGCGGCTCGTCGGCCCCGCGGAGCAGCAGCGGATCCGGACCCTGGTCCGGGAACGCACCGCCGGGATCCCCGAGACCGACCTCGCCGTGCTCGACTACTGGGCGTGGCTGGAGGGGCTGGAACGCGGCATCGCCTCCCACCACGCCGGCATGCTGCCAACCTTCAAGGAGATCGTCGAGGAGCTGTTCGTCCAGGGGCTGGTCCGGGTGGTTTTCGCCACGGAGACCCTGGCACTCGGCATCAACATGCCCGCCCGCACGGTCGTGCTGGAGCGGCTGACGAAGTTCAACGGCGAGAGCCGCGTGAACATCACCCCAGGGGAGTACACCCAGCTGACGGGCCGCGCCGGGCGGCGCGGCATCGACGTGGAGGGCCACGCGGTCGTCCTGTGGCAGCCGGGGCTGGACCCGCTCGCGCTCGCGGGGCTGGCCTCCACGCGGACCTATCCGCTGCGCTCGTCGTTCCGGCCGTCGTACAACATGGCCGTCAACCTGGTCGGCAGGCTCGGGCGGGAGCGGGCACGTACCGTGCTGGAGTCGTCGTTCGCGCAGTTCCAGGCCGACCGGGCCGTGGTGGGCCTGGCCCGGGCGGTGCAGCGCAACACCGAGGCGATCGACGCGAAGCGCGAGGCGTTGAGCTGCGACAAGGGTGACATCGGCGAGTACGACCGGTTGCGCCGGGAGATCGCCGAGCGGGAGGCCGCGCTGTCGCGGGAGGGTTCCGCGCGCCGGCGGGCCGAATCCGCGGCGGCGCTCGCCCGGCTGCGGACCGGGGACATCGTGCGGGTGCCCGCCGGGCGGCGCAGCGGGCTCGCCGTCGTGCTCGACGCCGACGCCGCCGCGAGCGCCGCCGACGGCCCGCGGCCGGTGGTGCTCACCGCGGACAGGCAGGTCCGCAGGCTGTCCCTGACTGACTTCCCGGTCGCCGTCGAACCGCTCGGCCGGGTCCGGGTGCCGCGGTCGTTCAACCCGCGCTCGCCGCAGTCGCGCCGGGATCTGGCCTCCTCCCTGCGCGCCGCCGACGTTAACCCCGATGCCCCTCCGGGCCGGCGGGCCAGGGTCCGTTCGGCCGCGGCGGACGACGCCGAGCTCGCCCGGCTGCGTCGGGCCCTGCGCGCCCATCCGGTGCACGACTGCCCGCGCCGCGAGGAGCACCTGCGTTCCGCCGAGCAGGTCAACCGGCTGGTCAAGGAGACCGCCGCGATCTCGCGGCAGGTGGAGGGCCGGACGAACACGGTCGCGAAGACGTTCGACCGGGTCCGTGCCGCGCTCGAGGACCTCGGCTACCTGGACGGGGACAGCGTCACCGCCGCCGGGCGGGTGCTCGCGCGCATCTACTCGGAGCAGGACCTGCTCGTCGCCGAATGCCTGCGCGCCGGCATCTGGGACGATCTCACCCCGCCGGCGCTGGCCGCCGCCGTGTCCACGCTGGTGTTCGAGCCGCGCGGCGACGACGCCGGCGTCCCGGCGCTGCGCGACTGCCTCGCTGAGATGGTCCGGTTGTCGGAGCGGCTCGCCGAGGCCGAGCAGGCCCACCGGCTCGCGTTCCTGCGCCCGCCCGAGCTCGGATTCGTCGCCGTCGCGCACGACTGGGCCGCGGGCCGCGCGTTGGAACGGGTGCTGACCGACAGCTCCGTGGAACTGACCGCCGGCGACTTCGTCCGGTGGATGCGCCAGCTCATCGACATCCTTGACCAGATCGCGCAGGTCGCCCCGATGGTGCAGCCGGACCCGGGTGCGCCGGGTGCGCCGGACGGCGCGCGGGTGCGCCGGACCGCCCGGGCGGCGATGGACGCCGTCCGGCGCGGGGTCGTCGCTTACGCGATGAGCGTCTGAGCCATGGTCCCTTCCCGTGCCATGGTCCCTTCCCGCGCGGTGCGCGCGCTCGGTCTGGTCCTCGGCGCCGTGCTGGACGGGCTGCTCGCCGACCCGGCGCGGCTGCATCCGGTCGCCGGGTTCGGGCGGGCCGCGTCCCGGCTGGAGAACCGGCTCTACCGGGACGGCCGGGCGGCCGGATCGCTGCACACCGCGGTGCTGCTCGCCGCGGTCGCCGTGCCCGCCGTCGCCGCTGAACGCGCCGCTGAACGCGCCGTCGCGCTCACGGCGGCGGTCACGTGGACCGTCCTCGGTGGCGCCTCGCTGCGCCGTCAAGGCCGACGCCTCGGCGAGGAGCTGCGCGCCGACGATCTCGCCGCGGCCCGGGAACGGCTCCCGGCGCTGTGCGGACGCGACCCGGCGTCGCTGGACGCCGCCGGGATCGCCCGCGGCGCGATTGAGTCCATCGCCGAGAACACCTCCGACGCGCTGGTCGCCCCACTGTGGTGGGGGGCGCTCGCCGGACTGCCCGGCCTGGTCACCTACCGGGCGATCAACACCCTCGACGCGATGATCGGGCACCACAGCCCCCGGTACGAACGCTTCGGCTGGGCGGCGGCGCGCCTCGACGATCTGGCGAACCTGCTCCCGGCGCGGGTGTGCGCGCTGGTGACCTGCGCGTGCGCCCCGGTCGTCGGCGGTTCGGCGGTCGACGCGTACTGGGTCATGCGCCGGGACGGCCGGTCGCATCCCAGCCCCAACGCCGGGATGGTGGAAGCCGCGTTCGCCGGGGCGCTGGGGCTGCGGCTCGGGGGAGAGCTGCGCTACCCCTACCGCGTCGAGCACCGGCCGGAGCTCGGGTTCGGCCGGCGGCCGCAGGGCGCGGACGTCGCTGCCGCGGCCCGGTTGTCCGCGGCGGTGAGCGTGGTGTGTGTCGCGCTGACGGCGGCGGTTCCGGTGGCGCGGCTGGTCGCCTCCGTCCTGACCTCGCGGGTGGGCCTCGGCCTCGGTACCGGATCCGGACGCTCTGGATTCGGGGGGAGGGAGCGCGGCCGGTGAGCGGGGGACTGTTGGTCGCCGGGACCGCGTCGGACGCCGGCAAGAGTGTGCTGACCGCGGGGATCTGCCGGTGGCTGGCGCGGGAGGGGGTGCGGGTCGCCCCGTTCAAGGCGCAGAACATGGCGTTGAACTCAGCGGTCACCGCCGACGGTGCGGAGATCGGCCGGGCCCAGGCGATGCAGGCAGTGGCGGCCGGTGTGGAACCGGAGGCAGCGATGAACCCGGTGCTGCTCAAACCGGGGGGTCAGCGGCACAGCCAGCTTGTCGTGCTGGGCCGCCCGGTCGCCGAGGTCGACGCGCTCGGCTACCGCCCGTACAAGGAACGGCTGGCCGCGATCGTCCTGGAGTGCCTGGACGACCTGCGCGGCCGGTTCGACGCGGTGATCTGCGAGGGGGCCGGTTCCCCGGCGGAGATCAACCTGCGCTCGACCGACATCGCCAACATGGGCCTGGCGCGCGCCGCGAACCTGCCGGTGATAGTGGTCGGCGACATCGACAAGGGCGGGGTCTTCGCCGCCCTGTTCGGCACGCTGGCCCTGCTCGATGCGGCCGACCAGGCGTTGGTCGCCGGCTGGGTGATCAATCGGTTCCGTGGCGACGCCCGGCTGCTCGAACCCGGGCTGCGCCAGATCGAACGGCTCACCGGCCGGCCGGTGCACGGCGTCGTCCCCCGGAAGGCGGGGTTGTGGCTGGACGTCGAGGACTCCCTCGACCTCGCCGCCTTCCCCGATGCCGAGCCCCAGCCCGATGCCGAGCCTTCCCCCGGGCCCGGGACAGCAGTCGGGTCGCACGCCGGTCGGCGGGAGGTGCTGCGGGTCGCCGTCATCCGGCTGCCCCGGCTGTCGAACGTGACCGACATCGACGCGTTGCGCGCCGAGCCCGGGGTCGCGGTGCGCCTGGCCACCCGATCGGACGAGCTCGTCGACGCCGACCTCGTGATTCTGCCGGGCACCCGTTCCACCGTCGAGGACCTGCGCTGGCTGCGTCGCCGCGGTCTCGCCGCGACCCTCGCCGAGCGCGCCGCCGCCGCCCGCCCGGTGCTGGGTATCTGTGGCGGCTACCAGATGCTCGGCCGTCGCATCCGTGACGACGTCGAATCGGGTGCGGGTGAGGTCGAGGGTCTCGGCCTGCTCCCGGTCATCACCACGTTCGACCCGGTGAAGCTGCTCGGTCGCCGCGCGGCCACCGATGCCGCCGGCCGGCCGCTGACCGGCTATGAGATCCGGCACGGGCGGCTGACCGTCGAGGACCATCCGGACGGCGCCCCGTTCGCCGCGGACGGGGTGCGCGTCGGCGCGGTCGCCGGCACGAGCTGGCACGGAGTGCTGGAGAACGACGCGTTCCGTCGCGCCTATCTCGCCGACGTGGCCACGGCCGCGGGGCGTTCGTTCGTCCCGGCGTTCACGCGTTTCGCCGATGTCCGGCAGCGCCGCCTCGACGCCCTCGGTGACCTCGTTGCCGACCATCTCGACACCGGCGCCCTGCGCCGCCTGCTCGCCGAGGGCACACCCGCCGGCCTGCCGTTCGTTCCTCCGGGCGCACCCTGATAATCAACGGTGTTGACATCGTCGCACCGTATAAAATCAATCATGAAAACCACCGCCAATAGCATCTGGTGGAGAGAATCTCCTTGCCGGAGAAGCCCGTGGCAGGGGCAACGGTTGACCGTTACCCGGAACGCCGTGGAGTGGAAAGGTGGTGCAGGTGGGCGACGGACGGCTCGAGATCGACGGGGTGTCGAAACGGTACGGCGACGTCGTCGCGTTGGAGTCGATGACGTTCGAGGTGCGGGCCGGCGAGCTGTTCGGGTTCGTCGGCAGCAACGGTGCCGGGAAGACGACGGCGATGCGTATCGCCCTCGGGGTGCTCGCGGCGGATTCCGGGGTCGTGCGTTATGACGGCGTTCCGCTGACGTTGCGTACCCGCCGCCGGATCGGCTACATGCCGGAGGAGCGCGGCCTGTACCCGCGGATGCGGGTGGGTGAGCAGCTCGTCTACCTCGCGCAACTGCACGGAATGGGGTTGGCGGCGGCCCGTCGCGCAGTGGCGCGGTGGACCGAGCGGCTGGGGGTGTCCAGCCGGTTGGACGACGAGGTGCAGAAGCTCAGCCTCGGTAACCAGCAGCGGGTGCAGCTGGCCGCCGCGCTCGTGCACGATCCGGTCGTCCTGATACTCGACGAGCCGTTCTCCGGATTGGACCCGGTGGCCGTCGATGTGATGAGCGAGGTGCTGCGGGAGCGTCGCGCCGCCGGGGTTCCGGTGATGTTCTCCAGCCATCAGCTCGATCTCGTCGAGCGGTTGTGCGACCGGGTCGGGATCGTGCGGGCGGGCCGGATAGTCGCCTGCGGTTCGGTCGACGAGTTGCGCGCGGGCGGTGATCTGCAGGTGGTGGTGGACGCGCCGACGGCGCCGCCGGGCTGGGCCGACGGGATACCGGGGGTCGTCGTGCGTCACCGGGACGGGCCGCGGACGGTGCTGGGCCTCGCCGCGGGTGCCGACGACCAGGCGGTGCTGCGCGCAGCGCTGGCCACGGGCCCGGTGCGGGAGTTCCGTCGTCGCCGGCCGTCGCTGACCGAGCTGTTCCGTAACGTCGTCGTGCAGGCCGGGCAGCAGCCGGGGAGTGGGGCGTTCCCGGAGAACGCGGCGTGAGCGTGCGGGGGCCGGATGACGCGGCGCAGGGGTCGGGCCGGGTGATCCGGCTGATCGCCCGGCGGGAGATCGTGACGAGGACCAGGTCGCGGGCCTTCCAGATCACCACGGGGCTGTTCGTCCTCGGGATCGGCGCCATGGTGGTGCTGATGTCCCTGACCGGCGGCTCGTCGGCGAGCCGGATCGCGTTGACCGCGGTCGACTCCCGGCAGGCGGCGACGGTCGAGGCTGCGGCCCGGTCGCTGGGCGAGGACGTCGAGGTTCGTGCGGTGGCGGATCGGGCGGCCGGCGAGCGGGCCGTGCTCGACGGTGACGTCGACGCGTTCGTCCGCGTGGTTGCGGCCTCTGGCGCGGCGGGGAACGCCGTCTACCGGGTGGTCGTCAAGAAGGAGCTCGGCGACCGGCTGGCGTCGGTGTTGAGTCTCGCCGCCCGGCAGGTCGCGCTCGAGCGCCAGGTCGTGGGGCTCGGTGGTGATCCGGCCGTCGTGGGGCGAGCCGTGTCCGCGGCCACGGTCCAGGTCAGCGCCCTGCGGCCGGCCTCGGAACGGGACGGGGCCCGGCTGCTGCTCGGCCTGCTCTCCGGCGGGCTGATTTACCTGTCTCTGCTGATCTTCGGCCCGGCCGTGGCGCAGGGGGTGATCGAGGAGAAGACCAGCCGGGTGGTGGAGCTGCTGCTGGCGACGGTGCGCCCGTGGCAGCTGATGGCCGGCAAGGTTATCGGGATCGGCGCCGTGGCTCTCGGTCAGTTGACGCTGATCGGGGTGATCGGCGTGTCGTTGGGCCTGGCGACCGGGCAGCTCGACATCCCAGCCGGGATCGCGATCGGATCGGTCGCGCTGGCGCTGCTGTGGTACCTGCTCGGGTTCGCCGTGTATGCGCTGCTGTTCGCGGCCGCCGGGGCGCTGGTGTCCCGGCAGGAGGACGCCGGCGGGGTCACGGCGCCGATGATCTTATTGATCATCGTCCCGTACGTGCTGGGCATCTCGGTGCTTCCGGGGTCGCCGGACAGCGGCCTTATCCTGGCGCTGGCGATGATTCCGCTGTTCGCGCCGGTCCTGATGCCGATGGTGATCGGGATCGGCAGCGTGGCGGGGTGGCAGGTGGTGGTCGCGATGGCGCTGACGCTCGCGCTGATCGGGGCCCTGGTCTGGCTGGCCGGGCGGGTGTACGGCAATGCGGTGAAGCGCGGCGGGACTCGGGTGCCGATCCGGGAGGCGCTAGGGACCTCGGCATGACTCGGCGTCTGGTCGGTACCATCCGGGACGG
Organism: Frankia sp. CcWB3; assembly: GCF_977927595.1. Taxonomy (NCBI): domain Bacteria; kingdom Bacillati; phylum Actinomycetota; class Actinomycetes; order Frankiales; family Frankiaceae; genus Frankia; species Frankia sp. CcWB3. Next base: position 50 of record NZ_CDWRCK010000040.1, on the reverse strand, counting down.
GCGGGTCCATCGGACATCGACCGGGACACCGGACACGCCGGGACCCGGGG